>DASTWL010000069.1 GCA_035765895.1 Verrucomicrobiia bacterium
ACGACCCGACCGTGTGGCAACACGCCGAAGAAAAACTGAAGCTCAAGCAGATTCAACGCCTCCACCAATCCGCCACCGCCCTCGGCTTTAAACTCATCACCACCACCTGAACTTACACGCCTAGTTTCTTACGAGACCGCGTCCAACTCGTCAATGGCTGGTAAGTGTGCATACATGAATCCGGGTAGCTGGGCATCCCCCAGCGCGAAACCAGTGTCATCAATCTGTCGTGAGTCGCGCAATCCGAGAAGCGCGCCGAGTGCAAGGCAGGCAAACGAGCGGAAAACAGCCGCCGCCTCTCCGTGGTCGTGAAGGTCATGGTCTGAAAGCTCGCCGTCGCATCGGCGACGAATGAACTCGTAGTGCTGGCGTGACCAGTCCTTGGTCGCTCGGTGATATGAGAAACCGACAATCGCCATCTTGATGTCGTCGTCATCCTCTCGATTGGGTGTGGTCAACTGACGCGCTGCGTCGCGGGCAACTGGAAACGCACTCAGCAACCTCGCGAACTCATCCATTGGCTCGATAGAGGGCATAGGTGCGAGCGGTCTAGACAGTATGGCTTTCGTTGAAGGTGGAAGGGGTGTCTGCTCTCCGGAGCAAACGTGGGTTGCGCCGCGGGAGCGGCGCCGAGCCACCCGTTGTGGGACGCACGCCCCAGACAACGCAGGCACGAAGCGCAAACACCATGAAGACCTATCTACTCCGCCCGGCCCCGCCCGTCCAGCGCCAAACCCGCCGCGCGGCCAAGCCCGCCGCGGACGTCAGCCTTGGCCGGCCGCTGCCGCCCGCCGCGCCCAGCCCGAACTTTCAGGAAAAGAACTTGCCTTGAGTTTTAATTACGGTAATTTCAGTTCAGACAGAAATAAACGACACCATGCCAAAGCTGAGTCCAGTCCAAGAAAAGTTCATCCTGCACTGGGGCGAGATGGGCACCAAGTGGGGCATCAACCGCACCGTGGCGCAGATTCACGCGTTGTTGTTCATCGCCGAGGCGCCGCTCAATGCCGACGACCTGGTCGCGACGCTGTCCGTGGCCCGGTCCAACGTCAGCAGCAGCCTGAAGGAATTGCAGGGCTGGGGCATCGTGCGCCGCGTCCATGTCATGGGCGACAAGCGGGATCATTTTGAAAGCATGAAGGACGTGTGGGAGATGTTCCGCGTCGTGCTCGACGAGCGCAAGAAGCGCGAGATCGACCCGACTATCGCCATGCTCCGCGAGTGCGTGGCCGAGGCGGAAAAGGACAAGGCGACCAACGCATACACCGAGCAGAAGCTGCGCGAGCTGGCGGATTTTTTCGAGACGACGACGGCCTGGTATGGCCAGATCCGTTCGTGGCCGACGGCGGCGCTGAGCAAGTTTGTGAAGGCCGGTGACAAGATCCGCAAGCTGCTGGGCATCGGGGGGGACTGATGAATAGCCACGTAACAGCAGCATTGATTTCGTCCCATGGTGAACTTCCGCCTCCAACTTTGGATGCGCATTGGAGTAGTGAACCCACCCCTGGCCCCTCCCAAGAGGGGAACGCGCATGCGATCCCCACCAGTCTGGCTCCCCTCCCAGGAGGGGGCAGGGGTGGGTTGGCTCCCTGGAATGAACATTTTTTTGAGACCAATTTTCTGTGAATACCGAAATGCCAGTAAATGACGCCAGTGCGCGAGGCCGGGTGTTTTACGACGCCGAGTGCCGGTTCTGCGTCGCCGGCCGGCGGCGCTGGGGCGGGCTGTTCGAGCGGCGCGGGTTTGCCTGGGTGCCGCTGCAAACGCCGGGCACGGCGGCGCGGCTGGGCATCACGGAAAACCAGTTGAGGGCGGAAATGTGGCTGCAACGGGCGGATGGTCGCACGTTCAGCGGCGTCGGAGCCTGGAGCGAATTACTGCGCCGCGTGTGGTGGTTGTGGCCGCTCGGAATGCTGATCGCCCTGCCGGGTTTCAATGCCTTGGCGCGTCTCCTCTACCGCTGGATTGCGCGGAACCGTCATTGTCTGGGCGGGAGTTGCCAAATTCATTCGCATCCACATCCGACACATCGCCACAGCGCCTTTCTGGAATTGCCATGACGACGAACCTCCCGCCCACCGGAGCCCCGCGCCTTCGCCGGTCATGCCTGGCGGTGCCGGAGGTGCGGGGGGTGATTGAGCGGCGCGTGCTGGTCAACTTTCGTTGCGCGCCGGCAACCGTGGCCGCGCTGCTGCCGCCGCCGTTCCGGCCCAAACTTGTGGGCGGATTTGCCGTGGCGGGCATCTGCCTCATCCGTCTCACGGCGCTGCGCCCGGCCGGTTTGCCCGCCAGCATCGGGCTCACCTCCGAGAATGCGGCCCATCGCATTGCCGTGGAATGGGAGGAAAACGGCATCGTGCGCGAGGGCGTGTTCATTCCGCGGCGCGATACGGATTCGTGGTTGAACCGGCTGGCGGGCGGGCGCCTGTTTCCGGGCGTCCATCAGGCCGCAGCCTTTCGGGTTTGGGAAACCGGCCAGCGGTTCAAGCTGGAAATGCGCGGCGCGGACGGCACGACATTCGTCCGTGTCTTGGCTCGGTTGACCGACACGCTGCCGCGCGGGTCGGTGTTTGGCACGCTGGCGGGAGCGACGCGCTTCTTTCAGGCGGGCGCGTTGGGCTGGTCGGCGCGCGCCACGACGGGCGCGTTCGATGGCCTCGAACTGGACTGCGACCTGGGGCACCTGGAGCCGCTCGCCGTCGAGCATGTCGCCTCGAGTTTCTTCAACGACGCAAGATATTTCCCGCCCGGCACGGCGGAGTTCGACAGCGCGTTTCTCATGCGCAACATCGCGCACCGTTGGATCGGGCGCGGCCGGATGGAATGCGGGGGAGGCGCGGCACCATGAACCGGCGCATCGTCCTCGCAGGCGGCCGCGGCTTTCTGGGACAGGCGCTGGCGCGGTGGTTTGGCGGGCGCGGCTGGGAGGTTGTGATGCTGACGCGCACGCCGGCGCGGCGAACGGATGGCGTGTGCGAAGTGGGCTGGGACGGTGAAACGGTGGCCGATTGGGCCGCCACGTTGGACGGAGCGGCCGCGGTGGTCAACCTCGCGGGCAAGTCGGTGAATTGCCGTTACCACGAACGCAACCGCCGCGAAATTCTGGCCTCCCGGCTTGGTCCCACGCGCGTTATCGGTGCCGCCCTCGCGCAATGCACCACGCCGCCACGCGTGTGGCTGAACGCCAGCACGGCGACGATCTACCAGCACACGTTGGGTCCGGCGTGGGACGAGGCGGGTGAAGTCGGTGGGACGCCGGAGGCAAAGGACGAATTTCCCGTTGAAGTCGCCACGGCCTGGGAGCGGGAATTTTTCGATGCGCCGACACCAAACACGCGCAAGGTAGCGCTGCGCACGGCGATGGTGCTGGGCCGCGGGCGCAACAGCGTGTTCCCGATGTTGCGGCGGTTGACGCGGCTGGGGCTCGGCGGGCGCATGGGCAGTGGCCGGCAGTTTGTTTCGTGGATTCACGAGGCGGATTTCTGCCGGGCCGTGGAATGGCTCATCGCGCACGGCGAAATCGACGGAGTCGTCAACGTGGCGGCGCCGAATCCACTGACCAATGCGGCGATGATGCGGACGTTCCGCGAATTGTGCGGCATGCCGTTCGGGTTGCCCGCGACAAACTGGATGCTGGAGATCGGCGCGGTTTTGCTGCGCACGGAAACGGAACTCATCCTCAAGAGCCGCCGCGTCGTTCCGGGGCGTTTGCTGGCCGGCGGGTTTGCGTTTCACTTTCCGACGTTCTGCGAGGCGGCAGGGGATCTGATGGGGCTCAAACCAAGGCAGCCAATGGCTTGAACGGCACTGATGTCAAATGTCATGCCCACCCAAAATCAAAACATCAGCCAAGCCGCCCGCGCACGGATGCTTTCGCTGCCCCGCGAACCGTTCCTCGTCGCGGATTGGCTGAACGTGATGATGATTCACCTCGAAGTGGACGCGGACACGTTGCAGGCGGTCACACCGTTTCAACTCGATCTCTGGCAGGGGCGCGCGTTTGTGACGCTGGTGGCGTTCACGCTGCGCGGGATGCATCCGCGCTTGGGCGGGCGATGGAGCCGATGGCTTTTCCGTCCGCTCGCGACGCATCGCTTCCTGAACGTGCGCACTTACGTCAAGCAGGACGGCGAAGCCGGGATTCATTTTCTCGCCGAGTGGCTGGACAGCCGGCTGGCAGTGGAACTTGGGCCGCAGGTTTTTGGGCTGCCGTATCGGCTTGGGCGCATTGAATATCAAAACGAATGGCAGTCAGGCGGGTTGCGCGGGCGGGTGGCGGATGCAGGGACGGGCGCGGTGCTGGCGTATCAAGCCGGAGCGGAGCCCGGCGCTCCGGCGTTGAGGGAGTGCGCCCCCGGCTCGCTGGACGAGTGGTTAATGGAACGTTACACCGCATTCAATTGCATGCGCGGCCGGCGGTTGTTCTTTCGCGTCTGGCATGAACCCTGGCCGCAAGTCCCGGTCCTCGTCCGTCTCGCGGATCGCCGTCTGTTGACGGCTCATTGGCCGCTTTTTCATGACGCGCCGGTGGCGGGGGCCAATTACAGCCCCGGCGTGCGCGCGGTCTGGATGGGCTGGCCGCACCGGCTTGGTTGCGGGACTTTCAGGCTGCCAACTATGGCTTGTCGGCCCGGGGCGGTTCGCTAAGACTTTGCGCACCTGATGCGCACACTGATCAAACACGCCCTTGCCGCGACGGAGCCGCGCGAAACCATCACGCTTGGCGGCTGGGTTCGCACGCGTCGAGACAACAAAGGCTTCAGCTTTCTCGAACTCAACGACGGCTCCTGCCTCGCCAGCATTCAAGTGGTGGCCGATGCGGGCATTCCCGGCTACGAGCGCATCGCGGAATTCACCACCGGGGCCTCGGCCATCGTCGAAGGCGCGCTCGTGGCGTCCCCGGCGGCGGGGCAGAAATGGGAGGTGAAGGCCGCACACATCCGGCTCATCGGCGGTGCGGACGCCAGCTATCCGTTGCAGAAGAAGGGGCACACGCTGGAGTTTCTGCGGAGCATTGCGCATTTGCGGCCGCGCTCGAACCTGTTTGGCGCCGTCTTTCGCACGCGCAGCCAGCTGGCTTACGCGGTGCACGAGTTCTTTCAGCGCCGCGACTTTGTTTACGTCCACACGCCGGTCATCACGGCGAGCGATTGCGAGGGCGCGGGTGAGATGTTCCGCGTCACAACGCTCAAGGGCAACATCGACGATCAGCCGACGACGGATTTCTTCGGGAAAAAGGCTTATCTCACCGTGAGCGGCCAGCTCGAAGGCGAGACGTTTGCGTGCGCGTTGTCGAACATTTACACGTTCGGCCCGACGTTTCGCGCGGAGAACTCGAACACGGCCCGGCACGCGGCGGAGTTTTGGATGATCGAGCCGGAGATGGCCTTCTGCGACTTGCGGGGCGACATGGATCTGGCCGAGGAGTTCATCAAGTCACTCGCCAAATATGCGCTGGAGCATTGCGCCGAGGACCTGGCGTTCTTCGCGAAGTTCGTGGACAAGGGCCTGCACGAGCGGCTGAAGTTCGTCGTCGAACGGCCGTTTGTGCGTGTGCCCTACACCGAGGCGGTGGAAATTCTCACGCAGAGCGGGAAGAAGTTCGAGTTCCCGGTGGCTTACGGCCAGAACCTGCAATCCGAGCACGAGCGCTTCCTGACCGAGGAGCATTTCAAATCGCCGACGACGGTTTTCAATTACCCGCGCGAGATCAAGCCGTTCTACATGCGCGTGAACGACGACGGCAAAACGGTCACGGCGATGGATGTGCTGGTGCCGGGCATTGGCGAGGTGATTGGCGGCGCGCAGCGCGAGGAGCGGCCCGACGTGCTGGAGCAGCAGATGCAGCACCACAAGCTGAATCCCGCCGATTACTGGTGGTATGCCGAGCTGCGGAAATACGGCACCGTGCCGCACGCGGGCTTCGGCCTGGGGTTTGAGCGGCTGATCATGTTCCTGACCGGTGTGGCCAACATTCGCGACGTGATTCCGTTCGCGCGCACCCCCGGCAATGCCGAGTTTTGAAATTGAAACGGCGGGCGACCCGCGCTAAACCGGGTCAACCCATGAACCCATCCGGCCGCCAGCCCGTCAGTCGTCGCGCCGCCCTTGTGCGGCTGGGCCGGCTGGGGCTGATGGCGGGCGTGCTGGGCCCGCTGGCGCTGCGGAGCTGGGCGAAGCCGGCGAAGTCCGAATTCAAATTCCTCGTCGTCAATGACACCCACTACCTGACGGATGAGTGCGGGCGTTATCTGGCCGGGCTCGTGCGCCAGATGAACGGGGAAGGAGCGGACTTCGTGTTGCACGCGGGCGATCTCACCGACCAGGGCGAGCCCGCGCATCTGACGGCGGTGCGGAAGATTTTTGCCGGGCTGGACGGATCGTTTTATCCGGTCATTGGCAATCATGATTACCTCACACCGAAGGACCGGCACGGCTACACGGCCGCGTTTCCGCGCCGATTGAACTACTCGTTTGAACGCCACGGCTGGCAGTTCATCGGCCTCGATACCACGCAGGGTCAGGAGTATTTCAACACCCGCATCCAGCCGGCGACGTTCAAGGCGCTGGCCGGCATCCAGCGGCGTCTCGACAAGGCCAAACCGACGGTGGTGTTCACGCATTTTCCGCTCTGTGCCAGCGTGCGCACGCGACCCGTCAACGCCGACGATTTGCTGGTGCAATTCGACGGCTGGAACGTGAGGGCGATGTTCAGCGGCCACTTCCACGGCTTCACCGAATGCGAGCGCGGCGCGGCCCGGCTGACCACCGATCGCTGCTGCTCGCTCAAGCGGAACAACCACGACGGCGCCAGGGAAAAGGGCTACTTCGTCTGCACCGCGAAGGCGGGGGAATTGGCCCGCCAGTTCGTCGAATACAAGGGCGTCTGAGCGCGGGCGTGGCGGCGGCGGCGCGGTGGCGATTCGGGATTCCCAAAGGCGCGCCGGTGGGGTAGCTTGGCAGCGTGAGACACAGGAATGGATTTCCTGTTCGCGGCCTTGCCCGAGGTGTGCTTTGCGGGTGGATGGCCGCTTTTTTGTTCATCAGCCTCAACCTTCGCGCCGCGGAAAAAACCGTCATCCGCGTCGGTCATTTTCCGAATCTGACGCACGCGCAGGGCGTCATCGCGCACGGGCTGTCGCGGGCGGGCCGCGGCTGGTTCGAGGAACGGCTCGGCACCAACGTTACCGTGCAGTGGTTCGTGTATAACGCCGGTCCAAGCGCGATGGAGGCCATCCTGACCAAGTCGCTCGACCTGGCCTACGTCGGACCCAACCCCGCCCTCAACGCCTTCATCAAAACCGACGGGCAGGAAATCCGCATCGTGGCGGGCGCGTGCAGCGGTGGCGCGGCGTTGGTGGTGCAGCCGGACGGGCGCATCAAAACCGATGCGGATTTCAAGGGGCGCCGGGTGGCGACGCCGCAAATGGGCAACACGCAGGACGTGGCGGCGCGCGCGTGGCTGCGCAGCAAGGGTTTCAAGGTGACGCTCACCGGCGGCGACGTGCGCGTCATTCCCACCACCAACCCCGATCAACTCACGCTGTTCCAACGCGGTGATCTGGACGCGGTGTGGACGGTCGAACCGTGGGTGACACGGCTGGAACTCGAAGCCGGCGCGAAGGTGTATCTGGAGGAATCCTCGCTCTGGCCGGACACGGGCGGGCGCTACGTGACCACGCATCTGGTCACCAGCGTGCGTTTTCTCGACACGCAACGTGATTTGCTCGCGCGCTTCGTGGCGGCGCACGTGGAACTGACAGAATGGATCCGCGCGCATCCGGACGAGGCCCGCCGGTTGTTGAACGATGAATTGAAGGCCGAGATGGGCCGCGCGTTGCCCGAAACCGTTTTGACGCAGGCGTGGCGCCGGCTGGAATTTACCTGCGATCCCGTGCGCGCGTCGTTGCTGAAATCCGCCGCGGATGCGCAGCGCGTCGGGCTGCTGCGGGAAACGCCGGACCTCGCCCGGATTTATGTGCTGAATCCGCTCAACAGCGCCCTGCGCGCGCGCCAGTTGCCGGAGATCAAATGACCACGCCTGTTGTCGCTCCTGTTGAACCGCCGGCGGCCAAGCTGGTGGTGGACGGCGTTTCCAAACATTTCCAGACCCGCGAGGGCACCCTCGAAGCGCTCGGGCCCGTCAGCTTCAGCGTGCAGGAGGGGGAAATGGTCTGCCTCGTCGGCCCCAGCGGCTGCGGCAAAAGCACGATGTTGAACATCATCGCCGGCTTGGAAACGCCGGATGCCGGACGGGTGCTTGCCGATGGCCAGCCGGTTTCCGAACCGGGACCGGATCGCATGGTGTTGTTCCAGGAGCACGCGCTGTTTCCGTGGCTGACCGTGCTGGGCAACGTGTTGTTCGGGTTGAAGCTCAAGCCGAACCTGACCGACGCCGAGCGGCTGGAGGTGGCGCGGTTTTACTTGAAGCTGGTCGGGCTGGAAAAATTCGAGCAGGCGAACATTCACGAACTGTCCGGCGGCATGAAGCAGCGCGTGGCGCTGGCCCGGGCGCTGGCGCCCAACCCGCGGCTCCTCCTGATGGACGAGCCCTTTGCGGCGCTGGATGCGCTCACGCGCGAGCAGCTTTACGGGGATTTGCAGCACATCTTCGCGCAACGCCGCAAGACGGTGGTGTTCGTCACGCACAATGTCCGCGAGGCCGCGTGCCTCGGCGACCGCGTGCTGCTCTTCTCGCCCCGGCCCGGGCGCATTCACGAGGCGTTCGACATTTCCCTGCCGCGTCCGCGGGAAATCAACAACGTGCAACTGACCGAAACCGCCGCCGTGATCACGCGGGCGTTGAAGCGGCATCTCCAGCCGGCGGAGGCGGTGGGCGAATGAGAAGCGCGGTGACGGCGGTCGTGTTCTTCCTCGTCCTTGTGGCGGCGTGGCAATGGCTGGTGGCCATTGGCGTGCTCTCCCACGTGTTGCTGCCCACACCGCTGGAGGTGGTGCAATACTACCTCACGGCGGTGCGCGATGGCACGATGTGGGACGCCGTTTCGGTCACGCTCCGGCGGCTGGCGGTGGGATACCTGGCCGGCGCGGCGCTGGGCGTGCCGCTCGGCTTCATCAACGCCCGCTTCCGGCTGTGTCATGATTCCTTCGGCCTGCTGGCGCTGGGATTGCAGGCCTTGCCGAGCATCTGCTGGGCGCCCCTGGCGCTGTTGTGGTTTGGTCAGACCGAGTGGGCCATGTTTTTCATCGTGGTGATGGGCACGGTGTGGTCGGTGGCGCTGGCGACAGAATCCGCCGTGCGCAACCTGCCGCCGATTTACCTGCGGGCAGCCCGCACCATGGGCTCCCGCCGGTTGCACCTGTGGGTGAACGTCATCGCGCCGGCGTCGCTGCCGTTCATCATCGGCGGCATGAAGCAGGGCTGGGCGTTTGCGTGGCGCTCGCTGATGGCGGCGGAAATTTACATCACGATCCTGAGCGGTTTCGGCCTCGGTCATCTGCTGCACTATGGCCGCGAACTCCACGCCATGGATCAGGTGTTTGGCATCATCATCGTCATCGTGGCCATCGGCCTGCTGGCGGACAAAATTTTGTTCGGCCCGGTGGAGCGCTTTCTTCATCACCGTTGGGGGACGAATCGGTGAGCAAGTTGGGCCGAAGGTTTATTCCGCGGCCGGGTTCCCGCCCGCAAAAAAAGCCAAGCCCTTGCCAAACGCCGCGTAGTATTGCCCGCCGCCCGCTTTAGCCTGTCACTGGACTGGCGTGGCCCGGAACGGGCGGGGCCAGGCATTGACCATGAGCGCTTCCATTCCGTCGGCGCCCCGGCACTTGCGGGGTGAAACCATTCTGCGCGACCCGCGCCACAACCGCGACGCGGCCTTCACTTTGGCCGAACGTCACCAGCTCGGCCTCGAAGGCCTGCTGCCGCCGGCGGTCCTGACCCTGGAGCAGCAGGTCGAAATGGAGCGGCAGAAGCTCCAGCAAAAGACCGACCCGCTCGAGCAATACATCGGGCTCGTGGCGCTGCTCGACCGGAATGAAACGCTCTTCTACCGGCTGCTCAGCGAGCACATGGACTGGCTTACGCCCATCATTTATACGCCCACCGTCGGCCTCGCGTGTCAGCGGTTCAGCCACATCCTGCGCCGGCCGCGCGGGCTCTTCATCGGCCCGGAGGATCGCGGGCACATCGCGGACCGCCTGCGCAATTTCGCGCATCAGGACGTGCGGCTCATCGTGGTGACCGACAACGAACGGATTCTCGGGCTGGGCGATCAGGGCGCGGGCGGCATGGGCATTTCCATCGGCAAGCTCGTGCTGTATTCCGGCGGGGCGGGGATTCATCCGCGGCACTGCCTGCCCATCAGCCTGGATGTGGGCACGGACAACAGCGCCCTGCTGGCGGACCCGTTTTACTGCGGTTACCGGGCGCGACGGTTGCGCGGTGCAGAGTATGACTCGTTGGTGGAGGAATTCGTTCGCGCCGTAAAGGCCGTCTTTCCCCGCGCGCTCCTGCAGTGGGAGGATTTCAAGAAGAACAACGCCTTCCGCCTGCTGGAACGCTACCGCGAACGCGTCACGAGCTTCAACGATGACATTCAGGGCACGGCCGCGGTGACCCTGGCCGGAATTCTTTCGGCGCTGCGCCTGACGGGCCGGCCGTTGCGCGAACAACGGTTGTTGCTTGTGGGCGCCGGCGCGGCCGGCGTCGGCATCGGGCGGCTGGTGCAGTCGGCATTGCTGGCCGAGGGGCTCGACGAGGCCGAGGCGCGGGCGCGGCTGGTGTTTGTGGATTCCGAAGGGCTGGTCTGCGAGGGCCGGGCCAATTTGGATCCGCATAAAAAGGAATTCGCCCTGCCGCGCGCGAAGCTGGCGGAGTTCGGGCTGGTCAAGCCGTTGCCGAAGTCGCTGGATAAAATCGTTGAAATCGTGCGGCCGACGGTGCTCGTCGGCACCACCGGCACACCGGGCGATTTTACGCCGGCGGTGCTCCGGGCGATGGCGGCCCATTGCGAGCGGCCCATCATTTTCCCGCTGAGCAATCCGACCAGCCAGGCGGAATGCACCCCGACCGAGGCCCTGCAATATTCCGACGGCCGTGCCCTGGTGGCAACCGGCTCGCCGTTCGCGCCGGTGACGTTCAACGGGCGGCGTCACGTCATCGGCCAGTGCAACAACTGCTTCATCTTTCCGGGCATCGGGCTGGGCGTGATCCTCAGCGAGGCGAGCCGGGTCACGGACAATCTCTTTCTGGCCGCGGCCCGGGCGCTGGCCGAGTTCACGGCGGCGCGGGCCGCGGAAGGCGCGTTGTTTCCGAGCTTGAAGGAGCTGCGCGCCGTGAGCCGGCTGGTCGCGTTCAAGGTGGCGCAAATGGCACGCGACGAAGGCGTCGGCCGCACGCTCGACGACGCGGCCATCGAGACCGAGCTGGATCAATTCATCTGGAATCCGGTCTATCCCGAACTGCCATCCGAGAAATAGCCCGTGCACAATGCGGTGCGATGCCGTTTGTGACGCGCGGCGGGGAACGTGCGGACCGCTGCGTTGCCGGCGCGCGTCACGGAATTGTTGCCCGTGAATCGCCAAGGCCGCTTGACGGGGCGGCACCGCGTTTCCATATTGCACCAAGCATTCACCACCAACACGTTGCCGCACGCCGCATGTCCGCCAAAAAGTCCAAGAAATCCCCCTCCCGCAACGGCGTCAAAACAGCCCGGCCCCGCGCCGTGCACCGAATCAACGGCGCGCCCGGTCGGGGTGCGGCGGAAGCCCCGCTGACGCAGGAGTCGAAAGCCATCGGCGCCCTCGAACTGGCGTCGCGCGTTTTGGAGGCGGCGGCGCCAGTGGATTTGGACCGCATGCTGCGCGAACTCGTCAAGCTGGCGCGTGAACAGGGGTTTCTGACGTATGCGGACATCAGCGAGGCGGTGTCCGACACGCCGATTTCGGCGCGGCAACTGGACGAACTCAACAGCCGGCTGCGCAATCTCGAAATCGAAGTTGTGGAGCAGGCCGAGGAGACCAAGGCGGAAGAGGAGGAGGACGAGGAACAATCGCACCGGATGGATTCGCTGGACGATCCGGTGCGGATGTATTTGAAGCAGATGGGGCAGGTGCCGCTGCTCACGCGCGAGCAGGAGGTCGCCATCTGCAAGCGCATCGAGGACGCCGAGGAGGAAATCAGGCGGATTATTTACCGCCTCGGCTTTGCGGCCAAGGAACACCTTGCGCTGGCGGAAAAACTGGTGTGCGAACCGCCCAAGGAACGGTTTGACCGCGTGATTCTCGAACGCAAAATTCCCGTGCGCGACCGTCACCTCCGCGAGCTCCGCCGGTTGCTGGGCCGGGTGCGCCAGCTGGACGAGCAGGCCGATGCCCGGTTCGCGCAATGGCGGCAGGCGGATTCGTCCGCCGCGCGGGCGCGGCACGCCGCCGAACTCGGGCGGCTCGAGCAGCAGCTCATCAAGGAGTTTCCCAAGTTTTGCTTCAAGCAGCGGATCATCGAGGAGATGACGCAGGTGGCCGCCAACATCCGGGACAAGATGCTGGATGCCCGGCGCGGCATCGAGCGCAGCGTGGCGGGGATTCCGGGGGATGCCGGCCACCTGATGGGCGACATCGAGCGGCAAAACCTGCACGCCCTTGAAGACCTGGTGCGCCAGCCCGCGGCGGACTACCTGCAGTTGCACGTGCGCCTCACGGAATTCACCCGCCAGGCCGTCCAGGCCAAGGGCGAGATGGTCGAGGCCAACCTGCGGCTCGTCATTTCCATCGCCAAGAAATACACCAATCGCGGCCTGTCGTTCCTGGATTTGATCCAGGAAGGCAACATGGGCCTGATGCGCGCCGTGGAAAAATTTGAATACCAGCGCGGCTACAAGTTTTCCACCTACGCCACCTGGTGGATCCGGCAGGCCATCACCCGCTCCATCGCCGACCAGGCCCGCACCATCCGCATCCCGGTCCACATGATCGAGGTCATCAACAAGCTGATGCGGGCGCAGAAGCAGTTGTTGCAGGATTACGGCCGCGAACCCACGGCCGAGGAACTGGCCGACGAAATGCAGCTCTCCGTCGAGCGCATCCGCAGCATCCTCAAGATGGCGCAGCAGCCGGTTTCCCTGCACGCGCCCGTGGGTGACGGCGAGGACAGCAACGTGGGCGACTTCATCGAGGACAAGTCCACCGTCAGTCCCTCCGACGTGACCGGCTTTGGCCTGCTGAAGGACAAAATGGGCATCGTTTTGGGCAGCCTGACCGAGCGCGAACGCAAGGTGCTCGAATTACGCTTTGGCCTGGCGGACGGCTATGCCCGGACGCTGGAGGAGGTCGGCAAACAATTTCGCGTCACGCGCGAACGCATCCGGCAGATCGAGGCCAAGGCGCTCCGGAAAATGCGCCACCCCACGCGCCTTCGGCACCTGCACGGCTTTCTCGAATTGGAAAAGCCGGCGTAAGGACGGGCCGGAAATTCGTGCGTGTCCGCCGGATCCGCCGAATCTGCCGCCGTCCGGCAAATTGACTTGTGACGAGCGCGGGGCGCCGCACAATGCCGGCGGCGGGCCCGTAGCTCAGCGGTTAGAGCAGGCGACTCATAATCGCTTGGTCCTCGGTTCAAATCCGAGCGGGCCCACCACTTCACTCATCAATTGACGCGCCATTTTCCCGCAGGTGAGGTTGTGCGCATGGCTGTTTCCGTCACCCAAATGTGGTATGGCCGGTGTCGCGAGCGGGCTGTTAACGTTTTGGCGCAAGGTCAAACCACGCCCACGCCGAAACCGTCGGATGACGTGCGCCCTCGATTCCGGGTTTCGTCCGCCGCATTCGCGCGGACCTGGCGGAGGCGGACCGTGCCCGATTTTACCATGCATCACTCGTGTTCCAATTACCGGCTGTGCGCCCTGGCCCTGTTGGGCGGCGCGATTCTGGCCATGAACCCTTCGGTGTCCGCCTTGACGCTCTCCAATGATCTGGTGGTGGCGACCTGGAGCGAAAACGCCGGCGAACTGCGGCCGGAAGCGTTGTTGGATCAACGCACGGGCCGGAAGGTGGATCTGCGCGGCGAGTTGTTCAGCCTGGTGCTGACCAACGGGAACATTTTGCACAGCGCCAGCTTCACTGTGGTCGGTCCTGTGCGGACGGAGCCGTTGGCCGTCAATTCCGGCGCGGCGCGTTACGCGGAACGGCTGCCCGGCCGGCAATTGGTGGCGGAACTGGTCGGTGACAATGGCAACGTGCACGTCACCTGGCGCGGCATTTTGCGGGATGGCTCACGCTATTTGCGGCAGGAGTTTTCCTTTCATGCGGGCACCCAGGAAATTCCCGTGCACGGGATTCAACTGCTGGAAGTGTCGTCCCTGGATGCGCGGGCGAGCGGCACGGTGGAGGGTTCGCCAGTCGTGACCGAGGACGCATTCTTCGGCATCGAACATCCGCTCTCCATCAACCGCGGCGAGATGGGCTTTGTGCGCTGCTTCCTGCCCCGCGGCACGGCCATCCGGCCGGGCGAAAGTTACACGGCCTCGCTGGTGGTGGGATTCTATGATCCCGGCCAGGAACGCCGCGATTTTCTGGCCTATCTCGAACGCGAACGCGCGCACCCCTACCGGCCGTTCCTGCATTACAACTCCTGGTATGACCTCGGCTATTTCAACAAGTATGACGAGAAGGGCGCGCTGGATGTCATCAACGCCTTCGGCCAGGAACTCGTGGTCAAGCGCGGGGTGAAGCTCGATTCGTTTCTCTTCGACGATGGTTGGGACAACGACGCCACGCTCTGGCAGTTTGACAAGACCAACTTCCCGGATGGCTTTGCCAACGTGAAGGTGGCGGCCGAGAAATACGGCGCCGATCCGGGCATCTGGCTTTCGCCCTGGGGCGGTTACGGCAAGCCCCACGAGGAGCGCATCAAATTCGGCCGGGAACAGGGCTTCGAAATTCGCGACAACAACTTTTCCCTGGCGGGCCCGAAATATTACGCGCGCTTCCGCGAACTGTGCGTGAGCGTCGTCCGGCAGTATGGCATCAACCAGTTCAAATTCGACGGCATCGGGCAGAACTCGGGCACGGGCGGCGGCGGGGCCATGCGCGACTTCGACGCCATGCTGAAGCTGATTGCCGAGCTGCGCTCGCTGAAACCGGACATTTACATCAACCAGACCACCGGCACGTGGCCGTCGCCCTTCTGGCTGCTCTACGCGGATTCCATCTGGCGCGGCGGCGAGGACCATTCGTTTGTGCCCGGCACCGAACCCGAACGCGAACGCTGGATCAGCTACAAGGACAACGACGTGCATGATGAAGTGGTCGGGCGCAGCGATTTGTATCCGCTCAATTCGCTGATGCTGCACGGCATCATTTACGCCCAGAAGGCCCACGGGCTGAACTACGACACGAACAACATCCTGCGGTCGGAAATCCGCGCGTATTTCGGCAACGGCACGCAGTGTCAGGAACTCTACATCACGCCCCGGCTCATGACGCAACAGAACTGGGACGACCTGGCCGAGGCCGCCAAGTGGTCGCGCGAGAATGCGGACACGCTGGTGGACACGCACTGGATCGGCGGCGCGCCGGCCGAGCACCAGGTTTACGGCTGGGCTTCGTGGTCGCCGCGCAAGGGCATCCTCACGCTGCGCAATCCGTCGGCCCGGCGGGCGGGCATCAAAATTGATCCGGCGAAGGCCTTCGAACTGCCGGCCGGGGCGCCGCAGCATTACACGATTGTCAGCCCGTTCCGTGACCAGCACTGCGCGGTGACCCGGCTGACGGCGGGAGTCGAAACGGAATTCTCGCTCGCCCCCTTCGAGGTGCTGGTGGTCGAGGCGCGGCCCGGTCAGAACCTGGGCCAGACAAACTGAGCCCGATTGGAAGTCCGGCATTCCGGCGCTTCGTGCGGGCCGGAGGGTGATTTAGAGCAGCCATGAAGGGCTGCTCTTTTTCTTTTCCAGGTTCGCCACAATGCCACGGGATTTGTCGTCCCGCAGTGTCATTGCACTCCCCCCAATGTGGTATTTAATCGTGAGAATTAGCGGGTATAACAGGCCAAACAAATGTTCCCCCGACATCCTGTCGCATTTGTTCCAACCAATCCCATGAAACCAACCCACTCCTCATCCGACCATCACCATTCTCTTGCACGACTGTTTTCCCGTCTGCGGTTCATCACTCTCAGCTTGTGTCTCCTCTGCTCATGGCGGGCGGCGGCCGGCGGCACGTGGACGCCGCTGGCCCATCCCGCACCGGGCGGGATTTCCTTGATGCTGCTGCTGTCGGACGGCACGGTCATGTGCCAGAACGGCGGCAACACAACGTGGTATCGACTCACGCCGGACATTCACGGCAGTTACGTTAACGGCACGTGGACGACGCTCGCGCCGATGCATGATTCGCGGCGGTATTATGGTTCGCAGGTGTTGCGCGATGGCCGGGTTTATGTCGCCGGCGGCGAATACGGCACCGGCGGCGGCAAGATGGAGCTTTATGATCCGTTGGCGGACGCGTGGACGCCACCCATGACGGTGCCGAACGGTCCGATTGACAGTTGCACCGAGACGTTGCCGGACGGAAATGTGCTGCAAGGCAATGCGGGCCGGGACACGCGGATTTACGATGTGACGAACAACAGTTATTCGTCCGCCATCATGTCCCTGGGCGGTCAAGACGAGCCCTCGTGGGTGAAGCTGCAAGATGGGAGTTTTCTGACCCTGACGGACACGAACTCCGAACGGTTTGTTCCGTCGCTGAACCAATGGGTCGCCGACGGCAACGTGCCGACGACGCTCTTTGGCTACGGCTATGAAATCGGCGCGGCCTTGCTGCTGCCCGATGGCAAAGTCTTTTACATCGGGGGCACCAGCCATACGGCGATTTACACGCCCTGGACGAACATTGCTGGGGTTTACACGCCGGCCGGCACGACCAATGCCGGCACCTGGGTGGCCGGACCGGACATCCCTAACAACGATGGCGCGGTGGATGCGCCGGCGGCCATGCTGGTCAACGGCAAAATCCTTTGCTGCATGGCCAATACAACCACCAACTTCGGCTCGGCCTCGACATTTTACGAATATGACTACACGGCCAACAGCTTCACCCAGCTCAACGGTCCCACCGGCACGGCCGAGTTCGGGGCGGTGGCCTACGGCTGCACGATGCTGGATTTGCCGGATGGCACGGTGCTGTTGTCCAGCGGCAGCAGTCAGGTTTATTCCTACCAGCCCGACAGCGCTCCGTTGGCGGGTGCGGCGCCGGCGATTCTTTCAGTGACCACGAACCTGGACGGCTCGTTTCACGTGACCGGCACGCAGCTCAACGGCATTTCCGAAGGCGCGCATTACGGGGACGATTCACAGATGAATTCGGATTATCCGGTCGCGCGCATCACGAATGGCGTGGGCAACGTGCTCTACTGTCGCACCTACAATTGGAGCACCTGCAACCTCATGACCGGGACGAATGTGGTGACCACGGAAATGACGCTGCCGGCCGGCTTGCTGGCTGGAACGTATCCACTCGTGGTGACGGCGAACGGCATCGCCTCCGCGCCCTTCCTGCTGAGCATTCCTGGAACCCCGTTGCCGCCCGTGGCCAATTTGATGTTCACCGCCAAATCTCCGAATCAAATGGCCTTCCAGTGGAGTGCGATCGGATTGACGGAAGCGGGCTATGTGGTGCAACGCTCCACCGACGGAATTAATTTCAGCACGCTGGCCAGTCTGGGGCTCAACGTGACGAACTACACAGACAACACGGTTACGCCGCTGGAGCAGTATTATTACCGCGTGATGGGCACCAACGCCTACGGCCTGGGCAAGGCGGCGATGATTTTTGCCGCCTCACCGGCGTTGGTGAGCGTGCCTGCGCCGTGGCAGTCGGACGATGTCGGCGCCGTGCAGGGCAGCGGAGCGGTGGGCACGAACGGCGGCACGTTTACGGTCATCGCTTCAGGCACCGGCATTGGCGCGGATGACGATCAGTTCCGCTTTGTGTATCAGCCGGTCGTGGGTGATGTGACCATCACCGCGCGCATCACGGGCAGCCAGAACTCCGGCAGCAACGCGCTCGCCGGTGTGATGATTCGCAGCAGTCTGGGATCGGACGTCGCCGGGGCGCTCATTGGTTATGATGCCGGCACCCAAAGCACGGTGTTCGAGCACCGGGCCGCCGCAGCCAAACAGGCGACCTACGGATTGAAAGTTTACGGCGAACCAGACGAGGATCTCAGTCGCAACGCAGGCGTCGCCATCCAATCGTTTGGGGCCGAGGCCGCCAGCACCCCGCTCTGGGTGCGACTCGTGCGCAATGGCAACGTGATCACGGGCTACACTTCGACCGACGGCACGAACTGGACCCAAGCCGGCGTCACGACGCTTGACGCGCTGGCGCCTGTCGTGGAAGTCGGCCTGGCGGTCAGCAGCGGAACCTACAATTTGCTGAACACCTCGACCTTCGACAACGTCACGGTCACGGGAATGCCCGCGGTGATTCCGCCCCCGCTCGCCGAATGGAAACTGGACGAAACCAGCGGGACGGCGGCCAAAGATGCGGTGGACAGCTTTGACGGTCTTTACGAAAATATGGTGCTGAATCAACCGGGCGCCACCTTGAACACCGGCACAGCCGTGAGTTTCAACGGAACCAACGCGGATGTTTCCATTCCGGCCTTGGGCCTGACGACCACGAATTTCACCATCACCGGCTGGGTGAAGCGCACCGGCGCCCAAACATCCTTCTCCGGGCTGGTCTTCAGCCGCAACGCCGGCAATCGCGGCGCGGGCCTGATGCTGGCCAACAACGGTGCGAACGTGGAACTGCGTTACAGTTGGAACGACGTCAGCAGCGAATGGAACGCGGCCACCGGCTTGAATCTGCCGGACGGACAGTGGGCGTTTATCGCACTCACAATCAGTCCGACGCGTGCCATTGTTTACCTGGCCACGAATGGCGTGGTCAGCGCCGTCACCAACAACACCGCCCCCAGTGCGCTCACGTTGAGTGGGAACCTTTATTTTGGCTACGATGCCGCATCCTCCTCGCGCCGTTTGGTCGGGCAGATGGACGAAGTGGCCGTGTATAACCGAACCCTGACCGGGACGCAGATTGCCCAGCTTGCCGGCGCGCCCACCATTGTGGTTGCCTCGCCGGCGAACGGGTCCGAGTTTGCGACCACGGACAACATTCCCGTGACGTGCAACGTGGCGGGCACCAACGGACACACCGTCAACCTCGTGCAGATCCTGAGCAATGGGACGCCCGTGGGGCAGTCGAGTGTGCCGCCCTACACCGTGAATTTGAACAATCTGCCCGTGGGACCCAACGTGCTGACGGCGCGGTTGTTCTACGATTCCGGGCTCGCCGTGGTTTCCACGCCGGTCAGCTTGAGCATCACGTCGGGCTTTGCGGTGCCGTATCCGGGCCTGCTCGCCGCCTACGGGCCGGCCAGCTACTGGCGTTTCGGCGAAACCAATGGCAGCACAACGGCCGTGGACGCCATCAACGGCCACAACGGAACGGTGCAGGGGAGCGGCCTCGCGCTTGGCGTGACGGGTCCGCGCCCGCCCGCCTATCCGCAGTTTGACGCCACCAACACGGCCGCGCAGTTCAATGGAACGAGCAATTGGATCGCGTGCGGCACAGCCGCGTCGCTGGCGGGCACGGACGATTTCACCCTGGCCGCCTGGATCAAAACCACGGCCACGAGTGCCGGGGTGATTTTGCAACAGCGGGACGGTGGTTTTAACGGCGAATATGGCCTGTCCGTCAATGCGAATGGCACGGTGAACTTCTACCTGTATGGCAACAGCGCCTACCAATACAGCTTTGCCACTACCCAAACGGTCAACAACGGCCTGTGGCACTTCATCGTCGCCGAACGGAGCGGCGGCACCAATGGTTACCTCTACATTGACGGCGTGCGCGCGGCGTCGGCGACCGGCACCGCCCGTGCCTTGGATGGTTCCATCGGCACTTACATCGGCCGGGACGTGCGCGATGGCGTCAACAACTTCAACGGGCAGATTGATGAAGTGGCCATCTTCGAGCGGGCCTTGACGGCGACGGAAATTGCCCAGCTCGCGAACACGAATCAATCGGTGCAGCAGTTCACCCTGGCCTACCTCGCGGGCGCCAACGGCACCCTGTCCGGCAATACCAACCAGACGGTCAATGACGGTGGCACCGGCACCGCCGTGACCGCCGTCCCCAACACGGGATACCATTTCGCCGGTTGGAGCGACGGTTCCCAGGCCAATCCGCGCACGGACAGCAACGTGACGAACAACCTCAGCGTCACGGCCAGCTTTGCCATCAACACCTACACCCTGACTTACACCGCGGGCGCCCACGGTTCTCTCAGCGGCACCCGTCCGCAAACGGTGAACTACGGCGCCAGCGGAACAGCGGTTACGGCCGTTCCTGACACGGGCTATTACTTCGCCAATTGGAGCGATGGTTCAACGGCCAATCCACGGGCCGATGCGAACGTGACGAGCAACGTCAATGTGACGGCCTACTTTGCCAACGGGCTGCCGGCTCCGTGGGTGACCAACAAGATTGGCACCGTGGCCGCGGCCACGACGGCGAGCTATGCGAATGGATCCTTCACCGTTGCCGGTGCCGGAGCCAACATCTCCGGCCGGAGCGACAATTTCTGGTTCGTCAGCCAGCCGTGGACAGGTGATGTCACGATCACCGCCCGGCTCGTCAGCGAACAGAACACCGGTTCGGCCGCACTCGCCGGCGTCATGTTGCGCGAAATCACCGCGAGCGGTTCGCGTTGCGTGTTTATGGGGCTGAATCCGAATGGCGGCGCCCAGTGGGTGCGGCGAACGAAGACCGGCAACGCCAGTTCGAGCACGACGGTTTCCGGACCAACGGCGGCGTATTGGGTGCGCCTGACCCGCAGCAGCAACACGCTGGCCGGCTATCTTTCGGCCGACGGGGCGACCTGGACGCAGGTGGCCAGCGTCACGTTCAGCCTGAATACGAGTTGCAGCGTCGGCATGGCCGTTTGTTCTGGTTCCAGTTCCACGCTGAACACGTCCGTGTTCGATTCGGTGAGCGTGACCAACGCCGTCCTGACGCCCGCTGCCCAGGTTCTGCCGCTGGCACCGGCTGAACTCGGCCCGATCACATTTGATGCCGATACGGTCCGCTTTGCCGTGACCGGGGAGACCAACAGCGTCTGGCAACTGGAGGAATCCGGCGACGGTGTAACGTGGAGCACGTTGCAATCCGTGACGCTCATCAATGGGACGGTTCAGCAAAGCGAAGCGGATGACGCCCGGCCAATGCGGCTGTTCCGGCTTTCTGCGCCGTGACGGGCGGACCGGTTGGGACAGTGTCAGCCCTCGACCGAACCGCCGGGGATTCGGTCGGGGGTTTTGTTTCAACGCGCAGTGCCTCCCCCGAATGTGCGATACCGGCGGCGGACTGCGTTGGGCTAGCGTGGTCATCGCCAAAGAACGCTGGCCTGACTGCGTTCCTCCCGGAAACGGCAAGTCCCGCTGCGAGCGCGGAGGTGTTGTCGTGGGAGAATGACTGATCCCCGTTCACCAATGAAAGCACTGGTCAAAAAAGAGCGAAAACCCGGCTTGTGGCTGGAGGACGTTCCCGCGCCTGAAGTGGGCATCAACGACGTGCTCATCCGCGTGGACCGCACGGGCATTTGCGGCACGGATTTCCACATCTACAAATGGGATGCCTGGGCGCAGAAGACCATTCCTGTGCCGATGGTCGTGGGCCACGAATTCGTCGGCGAAGTCGTGCAGGTCGGCGCCAATGTGAAGGATTTTTTTCCGGGCGAAGTGGTCAGCGCGGAAGGGCACGTCGTGTGCGGGCGCTGCCGCAACTGCCTGGCGGGCCGGCGCCATCTGTGCGCGGACACCAAGGGCATCGGCGTGAACCGTCCGGGTGCGTTTGCAGAACTTATCGCGGTGCCCATGACGAATGTCTGGCACCACAAGCCGAACATTGACCGCGATGTGGCATCCATTTTTGATCCGTTCGGCAATGCGGTGCACACCGCGCTGTCGTTCGACGTGCTGGGCGAGGATGTGTTGATCACCGGCGCGGGGCCCATCGGCATCATGGCCGTGGCCATTGCGAAACACGCCGGGGCGCGGCATGTGGTGGTGACCGACGTGAACGAGTTCCGGCTCGAACTGGCCCGCAAAATGGGCGCCACGGTGGCCTTGAACGTGAGCCGGGGTTCGTTGCGCGAGGTGCAGCGGCAGCTCGAAATGAAGGAGGGCTTTGACGTCGGCCTCGAAATGTCCGGCAACGCCGCCGCGTTCAGCGACATGATTGACAACATGGCGCACGGCGGCAAAATCGCGATGCTGGGCATCCCCGCCGAGCCGATGGCCATTGATTGGAACAAGGTGGTTTTCAACATGCTCACAATCAAGGGCATTTACGGCCGGGAGATGTATGAAACGTGGTATAAGATGACCGTGATGCTGGAGAGCGGGCTCGACATCCGGCCGGTCATCACCCATCGCTTTCATTTCACCGAGTTTGAAAAGGGATTCGAAGTGATGAAGACCGGCCAGTCGGGCAAGGTGATTCTCCATTGGCGGTGACCGCGCAATTCCCGTGAGCACGAATGCCATTCCCATTCCGCCGCGCGCCACGACCGTGCTGGGCTTGATCGGCAACACGCCTTTGGTGCCGCTGCGGTTTGCGTCCGAGGGCGTCACGATCCTGGCCAAGTGTGAATTCTTGAATCCCAGCGGCAGCATCAAGGACCGGCTGGCGAAGACGGTGCTCGTGGACGCCTGGCAGCGCGGTCTGGTGGGGCCGGATTCCGTGGTCCTCGAATGCACGAGCGGGAACACCGGCATCGCGTTGTCCATGGTGGGCGCGGCGCTGGGCTGTCACGTGACGATTTTGATGTCCGCCGGTGCCAGCGAAGAGCGGCGCCGGCTCATCCGGCAGCTGGGTGCGGAGCTGATTTTGTTTGAAAGCGAAGGGCGTTATCAGACGGGCATTGAAATGTCCCGGGCGATGGCGGCGGCGGATCCGCGCTACTTTTTGCCGCGGCAGTTCGAGAACCCCCTGAACATCGAGGATCACGAACACGGCACCGGCCAGGAGATTTTGCGGCAGGCCGACGGACCGATTGATGCGTTCGTCAGCGGATTCGGCACCGGCGGCACGCTCGCGGGCTGTGGCCGCGCCATCAAACATTGCTGGCCCAAGGCGCGCATCGTGGCGATGGAGCCCGCGGAGCAGGCGTTGCTGGCCGGAGAATGTCCGTGCTGCCACTACATCGAGGGCGTGGCGGATGGTTTCCTGCCCCCGCTGGTGCGCGAGGCACCGATTGACGGCGAGGTGAAGGTGCGCAGTGCGGAAGCGCTGGCCATGACGCAGCGGCTGCACCGTGAGTTTGGCCTGCTCGTCGGCACCTCCTCGGGCGCAAACGCCGTGGCCGCCCTGCGCGTGGCGACGGAACTGGGACCGCGCGCCACAGTCGTGACCATTTTGTGCGACCGCGCCGAACGCTACTTCAGCACCAGTTTGTTTGCCGGGGCCGACTCTGCCGCGCCCCGTTCGTGATCGCCAATCCTTTCCCCCCCATGAAGAAATTATTCGCCACCGCCCTGTTGTTTCTCCCGCTGTTGGCTGTTCGGGCAGAAATGCGCATCCCGGCCGGCACGGCCTATCTCGAACCCGACCCCGACGGGGCGCGCGTGTCCGAGCGCCGCGGCATTACCGGCTGGCGCGATCCGCAACTGCAGGTGGTTTGGTTTGGCGACTTCCAGACGCCCGGAGAACTCAGTTGCGCGCTGGATGTGCGTTTGCCGGCCGGGCAGGAATCAAAGCTCCGTTTGAGCGTGGCCGGCACGTCCCGCGAGGCCACGGTGGTCGGCTGCACGAACACCGTGCGCGTGTCATTTGGTCCGTTCCGAATTGCGATGGCGGGTTACCAGCGTTTCACGCTCGCGTCGCTGAATCCCGCCGGCGTGGGGGCCGGTGACATCGAGGCGCTGGTGCTCGATGGTCCGGCCACGCAGCAGGCGCATTTCAATCTCAAGGAACGGCGCAATGCCGCTTCGGTGCATCTCGCGTATCCCACGGGCGGCGCGACCAACGTTGACGCGTTCTATTGTGAAGTGACCGGCGTGGACACCCCGTTGTGGACGTATTTCGAAGCCTGCGGCTGGCATCGCGGCTATCTGGGCATGCAGGTGAACAGCCCCACCGAGCGGCGCATCATCTTTTCCGTTTGGGACAGCGGCAACGAGGGCGTCGACCGCAACAAGGTGGCGGCCGAAGATCGGGTGACGCTTGTCGCGAAGGGTGAAGGCGTGGACGCGGGCAGCTTCGGGAATGAAGGCACGGGAGGTCACAGCCATCTGGTCTATGATTGGAAAACCGGCGAGCGGCAGCGATTCATGGTCACCGCCAAAGTGAATGACCGCACCCATACCACGTATTCCGGCTATTGGTTTCATCCGGAGCAGAAGAGGTGGATGTTGATTTCGAGCTGGAAGGCGCCCAAGGACGGCCAGTATCTCCGCGGACTTTACAGCTTTTGCGAAAACTTCGGCGGCAGCAACGGCGAGCTGCGACGCAAGGCGCTTTATGGCAACCAATGGTATCACACGACCGACGGTCAATGGCATGAACAGCTGACGGCCAGGTTCAGCCACGACCCGACGGGCCGGGCCGACCGGCGGGATCGGTTCATGGGCGTTGAGGACGGTCAATTCTTCCTGTCAACGGGCGGCTTCATTCCCGGCTACACCGAGTATGGAACCCTCTTCACACGACCTCCGACCGGTCCGGCCCCACCGGACTTCATGCCGGCGGAACTTTTCCAAGGCGGCAGCGCCGTGACCACGGGCCATTGATGAAAATGGCCCTGTCAAGGTCGCGGCAGGCGGCGTGGCTGGCCGGCCTCGTGCTGGGGCTGCTGCCGTTTAAAATCCCCGCCGCCGACTGGCTGGTCGATCCGACGCCCTTCCGTGCGACCGTTGGAACCAACGCCGCCGGCGGCGAAGTGATTCTGGAAAACGGTCTGGTCCGTCGCGTCATCAAGCTTGCGCCGAATGCCGCAACGGTGGCGTTCGACAATTTGATGACCGGTGAATCCATTTTGCGTGCGGTGCGGCCGGAGGCGCGGATTGAACTGGAGGGGAAAGGGTTTGATGTGGGCGGGCTGGTGGGCCAGCCGGTGCAAAACTATTTCGCCCCGGACTGGCTGGCGCAGATGCAGGCGGATCCAGCGGCATTCCGCTTTGTCGGTTTGCAAATGGGATCCGCCGAACCCCGCTTCCCGTGGCGGAAACATCCCGAATGGCTGTCGCATGAGGCTCCGTGGCCGCCACCGGGCAGGGCTGTGACACTGATGTTCGCCGCACCCGCCAACGCCGGTGCCGTGGAAGTCGAGGTGCACTACGAAATCTACGACGGCCTGCCGTTGATTGCGAAATGGCTGACCGTGCGGAACCACTCGGCAAAACCGGTCATGCTCAATTCCCTGACCGTCGAACAGCTCGCGTTCATGGAACCGGAGTCCATCGTGGACGGTCCGGCGGCCAATTTTCGCGGAAGCTACCGCGCCTTTGATGCGTTCAGTGATTATTCCTTTGGCGGCAACATGAGCGCCACCGCCGACGCGCCCGCCATTCATTGGACAAAGGACCCGCTCTACAAAACCCAGGTCTCCTACAATCTCGAAACGCCCTGTCTGCTGGAATGTTCCCCACCCATCGGACCGGAGCAGGAAATCGAGCCGGGCGGCGCTTTTGAATCCTTCCGCGTGTTTGAACTCGTGCATGACAGCACCGATCGCGAACGCCGGGGTCTGGCCGTCCGCCGGGCGTATCGCGCGCTCGCCCCGTGGGTGCAGGAAAACCCGATCCTCATGCACGTCCGCAGTGCCCGGCCGGACGCGGTGAAAACCGCCGTGGACCAGTGTGCCGAGGTTGGCTTTGAAATGGTCATCATGACATTCGGCAGCGGCTTCGACATCGAAAACGAAAGCCCGGAATACCTGGCACAGCTCAAATCGCTCGCGGATTATGCGCGGAGCAAAGGCGTGGCGCTCGGTGGCTATTCACTGCTCGCGAGCCGGTCCATTGATGCGAAAAATGACGCCATCAATCCAAAGACCGGCAAACCCGGTGGCATGCGCTTCGGCGATTCGCCGTGTCTCGGCAGCGAATGGGGCGAAAATTATTTCCGCAAGTTGCGGCAATTCTTCGAACGGACCGGCTGCGGCGTTTTGGAAAACGACGGCTCATATCCCGGCGACGTCTGTGCCTCGACAAATCATCCAGGTCATGCCGGCTTGGCGGATTCGCAGTGGAAGCAGTGGAAAATTATTTCCGGATTTTATGAATGGTGCCGCGGGCGGGGCATCTATCTCAACGTGCCGGACTGGTATTTTCTGGCCGGCTCCAGCAAGACGGGCATGGGCTATCGCGAAACCGACTGGTCGCTCCCGCGTGCGCAGCAGGAAATCATCGAGCGGCAAAACATATACGACGGCACCTGGGAAAAAACGCCGGGCATGGGCTGGATGTTCGTGCCGTTGACGCAATATCACGGCGGCGGGGAGGCGGCGACGATTGAGCCGCTGAAGGACCATCTCGAACATTATGAAACACGGCTGGCCAATCTGTTCGGGGCCGGCGTGCAGGCGTGCTATCGCGGACCGCGCTTGTTTGATGGTCCACAAACTGAAGCGGTCGTCAAAAGGTGGGTGGATTTTTACAAGGCGCATCGCGCGATTCTCGACAGCGACCTCATTCATCTGCGCCGTGCGGATGGCCGTGACTGGGACGGGTGGCTGCACGTCAACCCGCAGCTTCCGGAACGCGGTTTGGCGATGTGCTACAATCCGCTGAACGTTCCGATCGAGCGCCACCTCAAACTGCCGCTGTATTACACGGGATTAACCAATGCGGTGGCCGTGCATTACGAGAACGGGGCGATTGAGAAGGTCAATCTGGACCGCGATTACTCGGCCGAGGTTTCGGTGAAAATTCCGGCGCATGGGCGAACCTGGCTGGTCCTTGGCCCGCCGGAAAATTAAAGACGAACGTCACAAGCGATAATCCCGGGCATTTCCTTCTTAAAGCTGCCGCACTTCGGTCAGGTTGGGAGCGCTTACGCCTGGCGGACAAAGTGAGTTTCAATTTCCTCCAGCGTCCGGCCTTTGGTCTCCGGCAACCACCACCAGACCAGCACCAACGTCACCGCCGAGCACAGCGCATAAGTCCAAAACGTGTTTCGCGGTCCGATCGTTCCGAGCAGGGCAGGGAAGGTCTGCGCCACCAGCAGGCAGCCGGTCCAGATGCAGAATGTGGCCACGGACATCGCGCGACCGCGGAGTTTGGCCGGGAAAATTTCCGAGCAGACAATCCACGGCAACGGTCCCATCGCCATCGCAAAGGCGGCGATGTAGAGGATGACAAAGCCCAGCAGCGCCGGAGAGTGGGGATTCGACGCATAGATGATCCCCACCGCCACCAGGGCCAACACCTGCACTGCGTTGCCGATCAGCAGCAGCGGCTTGCGTCCCGCCTTGTCCACAAACCCGATGGCGATGAATGTGGCGATGAAGTTGACCAGCCCGATCCACACTGAGCTGTTGAACGCCGCATTCGCGTTGCCGGTCGCATTTTTGAAGATCTCCGTCGAGTAATACATGATGGCGTTGATGCCGCTCAACTGGGAGCCGAACATCAATACCAGCGCGATCAATAACGGGAGCCGGTAGCGACGCGAGAACAACTCGCCGAACCCGCCTTGTTCCTGTTGCAGCACCGCCTGCACCGCTGCGATCTCGGAATCGGCGTAGCTCTTGCCGCCCATGCGATCCAGCACGCGGCGGGCATCGCCTTCGCGCTTCGCCTGAATCAGCCAGCGCGGGCTTTCGGGAATCGGCACCAGCAGCGCAAGAAAGATGAAGGCCGGGATGGCCTCGGCCGCCAGCATCCAGCGCCAGCCGTAAGCCGCGTTCCACGCCGCGTCATCAGGCCGTTGAATCCAGCCGTTGATGAAGAGGGTGACAAAAATGCCCGTGACGATGCCGAGTTGAAACAGGGAACCGAGCCGTCCGCGCCATTGCGGCGGGGCTATTTCCGCAATATAGACCGGACAAATCATCGAAGAGACGCCGATGGCGATGCCGCTCAAAACGCGCGCCGCGATAAATTGCCCGAACGTCTGCGGAATCGCCGACAGAATGCCGGCCAGCGCGTAGAGCACCGCGCAGAAATACAACACGCGTCGCCGGCCAAATCGGTCGCTGATGAAGCCCGCGCTCATCGCCCCGGGAATGCAGCCGAGAATGGCAGACGCCGTCGCCAGTCCGATCCGCAGGGCATCGCGTTTCGCATCAAGTGCGAAATGGGTCTGGAGAAATGTGTTTGCGCCGTTGATGACAGCGGTGTCGTAGCCGAATAGAAATCCGCCGATGGCCGCGACGGCGCTGGCGAACAGGACAAACCGCAATGAACCATGGGTGGAGGCATGCATAACAAAGCCGTTCAGGTCCGCACAAAGGCCTTCATCGTCGCGCATTCCTTCCCCACGGACGGGCCGTGCGGACGGATGGTGTAGGGGCCGACGGCGGCGGGGACGATGAACGTTTCCGCATAGTGAACCACGAAGGGGGAGAACGCCTCGTTCGGGCTTTCCACAATGGCTTCCTCACCTTCGACGAGGTTGAGCACATTGACTCCGCCCTGCGTGTCGTGCGGCACGATCTTTGTGAACCAGTGGCGGCGCGTCTCGATGAACTCCCGCTCGTGCAGGCCGGTGCGTTCTTCGCGCCAGCCGTCGCCGGAACGGAGCGGTTCGCAGCGGTTGATGAGTTCGCGCTTCACCCAGTCCGTTGTTCGCTCCCATTGAACGTTGGCGAGGCCATGTTCGAGGTGAATCGGACGCGGCTGGCCGTCGAGTCCCAGACGTCCCCAGTCCCACAGCTTGAACGTGAAGAGGTAGGGCGTCGCGCTGATTTCGAGCACCATGGATTCCGCGCCGCTGCAATGAACCGTGCCGGCGGGAATGAGGAAATGGTCGTGCTTCTTGGCCGGGAACTGGTTCGCGTATTTCCCGGCCGGAAACGCAGCTCCGCCAGCCTGCGCGATTTCCAGGTCGCGCCGGAAGGCCGCCGGATCAACGTCCTCCTTCAAGCCGAGATACACGCTCGCGCCGGGCCCGGCCTCCAGCAGGTAATAGCTTTCGTCCTGCGTGTAGTGCATGCCGAAATGTTGCTGGATGTATTCCGTGAGCGGATGCACCTGGAACGACAGGTTCCCGCCGCCCATCGTGTCGAGGAAGTCGAAGCGGATCGGAAATTCGTCGCCAAAACGCGCGTGAACCTTGTCGCCGAGCAATGCGCGCGGCTGGTGGAAGACAAGGTCGAGCGACGGGAGTTCCATGCGCACCTCGCCAAAACCGAGGAACAGGCTGTTTTCCTCGGGAACACAATCAAAGCACCAGCCATAATTCTTCGGCGTGCGGTCGAGGTCGCACACCTCCTTCATCCACTGGCCGCCCCACGGCGCGGGATCGAAGAACGGCACGACGCGAAATGGCCGTTTCACCGCCTCGCTCAAGCCTCGTCGCACGGCTTCGCCGTCGGCCAGTTTGGGTTCGGCGGGATTGTGGGTGTCGAGGACGTAATTCCAGCGGGCAATGAGCGGACGCTTCCAGCGGTCGGCCACGCGCCAATCCACGAAGAACGCCCGTTTGTATTTCAGGCTCGCGGCGAGCGTGCGGTTGTCAGCGCCGAGATTGCCGGTCTCGTTCCGGCGAAAGCGCTGCTGGGCTTCCCAGCGGGCGAGGTCGGCATAAACCAGAATGTGTCCCCATGCGACAAGCGAAGCGCCGCAACCCACGATGAGCACCAGTCCTTCCTTGAGTTGCTCAATCTCGCGGCGCAAACGCCAGAGCGGTTCCGCGTCGAAAAAATGCACCAGCGACAGGCCGCTCAGAAATCCAAACACGGGATCGTCGCCGCCCAGAAACGGCGCCACGAGCGCATCAATCTTCTTCGGCGGATACAGGGCGTCCCGGGCCGAGATCGTCAGCGCGGGCTGGAGTCGTTGTTGCAATTCGCGGAGCACGGCGGCTTCGTCCACGCCGGGATAACATTCGACGACCAGGATGGGTTTCTGCGCGCGGTGCGAGTTGAGGTCCTTTTGCAGTTGAGCCGCAATGGCGTCCCAGCCGACGACGCAGGCGTTGTCGCTCTCCGGGACGGTGACGAACGGAAGCTTGTCGTAATTCGAACGTCTCATTGGGCCGCTGTGAACAGACTGGCAACGCCGATCATGCCCGCGTCGTTGCCGAACGTGGCGGGCTTGATTTTCACCCGGCCCCAGGGGGTCCAGGCATGTCGTGCAACATGCCGGCGAATTTTGGGCAGAATGATGTTTGCACTGCGCATGATGCCGCCGCCGATGACGGCGCATTCGGGGTCGTAGGCATGGATTAAATTGACCAACGCCGCTGCCCAGAGGCGGATGGCCCGCTCGCGCAATTCAATGGCCACCGGGTCTCTCCCGCGGGCGGCACGGAACACGGCGGCGTAATCCAGAACCGTTTCACGCGCCAGCCGGCTCGCGGTGAAACCCGGATGTGCCGCTGCCTGTGTGGGCAATGCCCAGGTGGAGGCTTCAGACTCCGCGCAGCCGAGATTGCCGCAAAGACACTCGCGGCCCGGCCAGATGGTCGTCAGATGTCCGCCGAGGCAGCCGGCCTGACCGTGCTGACCCCGCAGCGGAACACCGTCAATGATCGCGGACGTGCCGATGCCGGTGCCCAGTGTCATCATGACCACGCTGCGATAACCGCGCGCGGTGCCCAGGTTCCATTCGCCGGCCAGCGCGGCGTTGGCGTCGTTGCAAATGCGCGTCGGCAGGCCGAGCAAACTTTCAACGAGCCGCGGAACGTCCAGCGACTTTGCGTCGTCGAATTTGCCGGCCGGCGTGGACAGGATTCTTTCCGAGTGCGGCTGGATGATGCCGGGAAACGCCAGCCCGAAACCGGCCAGCTCCGACATTTTCCGGCCGCTTTGCCGGCACAAAACGCGGGCGGCCCTTTCGATGCGCTCCAGCGCATTTCGCAGGCCCAAATCAACGCGGGCCTCGATTTCGCGCCGTGCCAGCAGGCGTTCGTTGCGCACGAGGCCGAGTTTGAGTTTCGTGCCGCCGACGTCGCAGGCCAGGATGAGCGGCGTCCGTTTCATGAATTTCCCACTCCGTCCCGGCGCAAATCCAAGGTGAGCGTGAACCGCCCGCTCACGTAATGGACTTGTGCGAATTCAATGGGGCGGCCGCCGGCATCGAAAACCGTGTGCGTGCGCAACAGCAGCGGTTCGCCCGGTTTGGTTGCCAGCAGTCCGGCCATCGTTTTGCTGGCGGCCACGGCGGTAAAGTCTTCGCGGGCCTGTTCGGCAACGACGCCGGTCTCGGCTTCGATGACATCGTAAAGCGGGCGGGAAAAATCCTCGCGCCCCGTCAGCCCGAGGCGGGGATGAAACCAGGAACGCGTATGCAATACGGGCTGTCCGTTCCAGCCGCGCACGCGGTCCAGCCGCCAGAGCTTCGTTCGGGCGTCAATTTGCAGCGCGCGGGCGGCGATTTCATCCGGCCGCACCGGCTCAAAGCGCTGACGAAAGTTTTCGACGCGAATGCCCTTGCGGCCCATTTCGCGCGAGAAGCTGCGCCAGGCGCCGATGCCCGACTCGGCGGATTGCGGGCGGACACGCGTGCCCACGCCCGCCTTGCGTTCCAGCAGGCCGTCATGAACCAGGCGCGCGATGCCGGCGCGCAACGTGCCCCGGCTGATGCCCAACCGGGCGGCGAGGGAAAGCTCATCCGGCAACAATGCGCCCTGCTGGTATTCCGGCTGGCGGATCAGGTTGAGCAAAAACACACGCACCTGCGCGTGCAGCGGCATCGCACTGGCGTGATCGAGTCGCGCAGGCGCGGTGACGGATACGGATTGTGTTTTAGGCATGGGTTGCGGGGTGGTGTTTAGCCGGAACATGCAGTTGAAATGGGGAGCGCGCCCGCCTCGAGCGCGGTCAGCCGCGTCCTCGCGGCTGACATTGGCGCTCGAAATGGCCCACCCGCTTGGTGCCTGTCTATCGTTGTGTTCGGCGCGAGGGCGCACCGAACGGCAGCCGGGGCGGCTGCACTCCCCATGCCTTCAACAGCGTAGTTCTGCTTCTGATGTGACCGACACGCGCGCTGAAACGATTGGTGCATTGACAACGCAGCCAATACTTGTCTAAATGTTTAGACAAAGCAACCCAAATCCTTTCATGCGCCCAATTGCATTCCTGTTCCGCCGGCTCCCCACGTTCGCACTGTTGGCGGCCGTTTCTGCCTGCGCCGCCGACAGCCAGCTGCTCTGGCAAATCGGGAGGCCGGACCGCGCCAACGCTGAATTTGCGCTCGCGCCCCGCGGCTATGCGCAGTTCAAAGACGACGCGGTGTTTGTGGTGGGGCAAACGGATCCCCAACAGGGCTGGCCATACGTGCAGCCCGGGCCGGTGGATGCCTGGGCAGGCAGCCAGCTGCATACGTTCACCGTGGTGTTTGGAATCGTTCAACCGGTGGCCGGTGGCATGTGCCGGCTCGTGTTCGACCTGCTCGACACCCAGCACCAGGCCCCGCCCCGCTTGCGCATCGCCATCAACAGCCAGGCGTTTGACCGGCAGCTGACGGCGGGCGCGGGCGATGCGTCCGTGGAGGGAGATCCGGCGCAGGGTCGTCCGCAGCATTTCGAAGTGGAGTTTCCCGCGGACCTGCTTCAGGCCGGAAACAACATCGTTACGATCACCACCGCGGAGGGTAGCTGGATGCTTTACGATTGCGTGGCGTTGGCAGCGCCAGCTGGCCTCGCAACGAAGCCCGTGGACCGGGCGGTGATGGTGCGTTCGGTTGAGGCGCAGGCTGCGTTGCTGGAGCGGGACGGAAAATTATTCCAGCCGCTTGAAGTGACGTTGCTGTCCATCGGTGAGACGCGTGCTGCTGCCGTGAATCTCGACGACGCGGAAGTGGGCCGGGTGACTTTGAAGGGGGGCGTGCAACAGCTCGAAGTGCTTGCTCGCGAAGTTGCCAAAGAAAGCAAAGCCACGCTCTCGCTCGTCATCGACGGCAAAATTCAGGCGAGCCAGACGGTGACGCGCCAGCCGGTCCGCAAGTGGGAGGTTTACATCCTGATGCATTCACACACGGACATCGGCTACACCGATCTCCAGCCGAACATTGAGCAGAAGCAGGCGCACAACGTGCTGCGCGCCCTGGAACTGATTCGGCAGACAAAAGATTATCCCGTGGGCGCCCGTTTCAAATGGAACCTGGAGGTGATGTGGACGGCGGATCAGTTTTACCGCATCGCGACGCCCGGGCAGAAGCGGGAATTTGAACAGGCCGTGCGTGACGGTTACATCGGCGTGGACGCGATGTATGGCAACCTGCTGACCGGTTTGTGCCGTTCCGAGGAAATGATGCGACAAATCAGCCTCGCCACCGACCTGGGCCGTCATTGCGGCGCCACCGTGGATTCGATGATGATCAGCGACGTGCCGGGTCTGACGTGGGGTATCGTCCCGGCTTTGGCGTCGCACGGGGTGAAATACATTTCCGACGGACCCAACGCCTCGCGCACGATGGCTGGCGACCGCATTGGTTATGTGCGCGTGCAATGGGAGAACCATCCGTTTTACTGGCTTTCGCCTTCGGGCACCGAACGGGCGCTTTATTGGGGCTCGCAAGGCGGCTATTCCTTCGGACACCATTTTTCTTCGCTGAAGGAGGGTCTGCCGTTTTTGTTGAACCGGCTGGAGGAACAGCAATATCCGTATGACATCGTGCAGTTGCGTTGGACCAAAGGCGACAATGGTCCGCCCGACGAAGGCGTGATGCCGTTCGTGCGCGACTGGAATGCAAAATACGCCTGGCCCAAGCTGGTCATCGCCACGACGAGCGAGGCGTTCCACGCTTTTGAAAAGCGCTACGGTGCCGAGTTGCCCACGTTCCGCGGCGACCTGACGCCGTATTGGGAAGATGGGGCGGGCTCATCCGCGCGCGAGACGGCGCTCAATCGCCATTCGGCCGACCGCCTGGTGCAGGCGGAAACGATTTGGGCGCTGCGCCAGCCGGGCCAATTTCCGAATGATGAATTCGCCGGCGCGTGGAAAAACGCCGCGCTCTACAGTGAACACACGTGGGGGGCCTACAACAGCATCAGCCAGCCGGACCTGCCGTTCGTGAAGAAGCAGTGGGCCTACAAGCAAGGCTACGCGCTCAAGGCCGATCAGCTTTCCCATGAACTGCTCAACCGGGCACTGGACGCGACCGAATCCGCTGCCTCAAAATCCGTGGACGTTTACAACACGGCGTCGTGGGCGCGAACCGACCTGGTGACGTTGCCGAAGGAAACAACGGGCGATGCAGTGACGGATGCATCCGGCCGGCCCGTGCCGTCCCAGCGGCTTTCCACCGGCGAACTGGTTTTTCTCGCCCGGAATGTTCCGCCGCTCGGCGCCGAGCGTTTTACCATTTCGTCCGGCGCGCCCACGGCCGGTGGGAAAGCCACGGTCGACGGCATGACCCTTTCCACACCCCTGCTTACCGTGAAGTTGGATGAGCACACCGGCGACATCGTCAGTCTGCGTGCGCACGGCATCGACGCCGAACTCGCTGATGGTTCGCTCAACAATTACCTCTACCTGCCGGGGCACGACCTGCAAGGCGTTCAACCGAGCGGCCCGGCGCGCGTCACCGTCAAGGAATCCGGTCCGCTCGTCGTCTCGTTGGTGGCCGCATCCGACGCGCCCGGCTGCAACCATCTGGCGCGCGAGGTTCGGCTGGTGGACGGCCTCGACCGGGTGGAGATCAGCGATCTGATTGACAAAAAGGCCGTGCGCTCCGTCGAGGGCGTGCATCTCGGGTTCAGCTTCAACATCCCGAATCCGGCGGTGCACATCAACAGCCCGGGCGCGATTGGCGAACCGGAGAAGGATCAGCTTCCGGGCGCGTGCAAAAACTGGTTCAGCGTCGAACGCTGGGTGGACATTTCGGGTTCGAACTATGGCGTGACGTGGTCCACGGACGACGCGCCGCTCATGGAACTGGGCGGGCTGACGGCCAACCTGCCGCGCAGCCAGCCCGACCCCAATGCGTATCTCAAACACATCGAGCCGTCGGCGAAGATTTATTCGTGGGTCATGAACAATCATTGGCATACGAACTATCGGGCCGACCAGGAAGGGCCGACCTGGTTTCGCTATGCAATACAGGTGCATGGCGCCTACGATCCCGTCGCGGCCACGCGCTTTGGCGTGAACAGCACCGAACCGTTGCTTGTCGCGCCGGCGGCGGGGGACGCCCCGGTTGGGTCGATGCTGAACATCGAGCCGGCCAGCATTGTGACCACGGCGTTCAAACCCAGCGACGACCGCAAGGCGCTCATCGTGCGGCTCTATAATCCCACCGGCACCACGCAGCACGCGCGCTTGAAATGGAACCGTCCGGTCCGCCACGTCTGGCTCTCCAGCGCCTGCGAAGAACAGGGTGGGGAAGCGCCGGCCACCATTGCGGTGCCAAAGCTCGGCATGGTCACACTGCGCGTGGACGAATGACGGACCGGCTGGCAATCCTATTGTCGGCCGTTCGCCGTCGCGCGTGGTGGTCGCGGGTGGCCCGCTGGCGCGTGGTCCGTCCGGGTTGGATCGGACTCGCGCTGTTGCTGGCCGCGTTCCCCGCGTCGGCGCACCTGCCCACCATGGCCTCGGCGCAGATGACGATTGTCTCAAATGGCACGTTCACGCTGGATTTGACCTTCGACGTGCCGCCGTTTGTCCTCGGCGTCACACCGCAAGCGGCCACCGACACTGAGATGAACGTGTGGCTCGACGGCCCCACCAACGCCATCGGCTTGAGCCTGGACGCAGCGCAGGCGCAATTTCAGCGCGAATTCTCGGTCACGACCGACCAGGGGACAGGGCAGCTGGATACGATCATTTTTCCCAGCGTCGCCGATTTGGAGCGTTACAAGGAGTCCCTGACCATCGTCCGATTGCCGGTGATGTTGATGCTTTCGGCCGAGGGGCATCTGCCGCCGTCGGCTCACCAGGTGTCGCTTTGTTTTCCCGAGATCATGGGTGTGGTCGCCGTCACGGTGGATCGTCCGGGACAGGAGCCGGCGACGCTGGTGGCCAATGCGGGCGAGGTCACCCGGCCGATTCCGTTGCAACTGGAAGGCGGTGCCGCAAATTCAAGCGTTGCAGAACCGGGTCGCTGGCTGGTCGCGCGCCAATACCTCGTGCTGGGGTTCACGCACATTTTGCCGGAAGGCACGGACCACATCCTGTTTGTGCTGGGCTTGTTTCTACTAAGCTGCCGCATCAAGCCGTTGCTGGCGCAGGTGACCGCGTTCACGGTGGCGCATTCCATTACACTGGGGCTCGCGATGTATGGCATGATCCGGCTGCCGTCGTCAGTGGTGGAACCGCTCATCGCCGCTTCCATCGCATTTGTGGCCGTGGAAAACATCTGCACGCCGGAACTGAAACCCTGGCGCCCCGTGGTGGTGTTTGGCTTTGGGCTCATCCACGGTCTTGGTTTTTCCAGCGTCCTGCTGTCGCTTGGCCTGCCGCGCCAGGATTTTGCCACGGCGTTGATTTCCTTCAACGGCGGCGTGGAACTTGGCCAGTTGACGGTGATCACGGCGGCGTTTCTGGTGGTCGGCTGGTGGCGCGGGCGGAAATGGTATCGCCGTGCGGTTGTCATTCCGGCGTCAGCCTTGATCGCAGGCACGGGCATGGTGTGGACCGTGCAGCGAATCCTGCTGGCCATTCGGTGAAAGGGTTTTCACCCGTATGTGGTATGTTTCGCCCGCTCCCTGAGACGTATTATTCGCCCGCAAACCCATGGTTTTAACCCGGACAAATTCATGAATTGGGCAGCCGCCCGCCGTTTGGTCCTTGCCGTTGCGATGGGCGCGATGTCGCAGCTGCTTGGTCTTAACGCGAAAGCGACCGCCGCACTTTGGAACCAGGGCTGGGTTTTTCACCTGGGAGATACGGCTCAGAACGCGCCGGACGATGGCTGGGACAAAGTGGTGCTGCCGCACACGCCGCGCATTGAACAGCCGATGGAGGCCGGCCATCACTTCCAGGGGGTGTGCTGGTATCATAAACATTTTCGCACGGAGCCCGGCTGGCGCGGCAAAAAAATCCAGCTTCGCTTTGACGGGGCGATGCAGATGGCCGAGGTCTGGCTCAATGGCCAATCGCTGGCCGTCCATGAGGGCGGCTATTTGCCCTTCACCGTGAACCTCACTCCGGAGCTGAACTGGAAAGGGGACAACGTCATCACGGTCCGTCTTGTTAATCGAGATCAGCCAGACGTGCCGCCCGGCAAACCGCTCAAAAATCTCGACTTCACGTATCAAGGCGGCCTTTACCGTGACGTGCATCTGATCGTGACCGACCCGTTGCATATCACCGACGTCTTCGAGGCAAATCGCATTGCCGGCGGCGGGCTGTTTGTTCGCACGGAATCCGCCGATGCCACGAATGCCGCCTTTTTGCTGCAAGCCGATGTGCAAAACGATTTGCCGGCGGCCGCGGCGGCGCAAGTCCTGTTCACCATTCTGGACGCGCAAAATCGAATGGTGGCAACGGCCGGCACGGCGGCGGAAACCATTTCCGCAGGGGACCACCTTGCCTTCACAGCGAAGGTCGTAGTCGCTCGACCACAGCTCTGGCATCCTGATCATCCGTTCCTTTACACACTCAAGGCTGAACTGCGTCGCGGACGGAAGATGCTTCAGGCGGAGAAAACACGTTTTGGCCTTCGCACCCTCGCTTATGACGACCAGCGGGGCTTTGTCATCAATGGTGAATCGCTGACGATCCGCGGCGCCAACCGGCATCAGGATTTTCCGTGGCTCGGGAACGCCGTTCCGGACAACGCGCAGTATCGCGATTTGAAACGTCTCAAGGACGCGGGCTTCAATTTCCTGCGTTTGGCGCATTACCCCCAGTCCCAGGCGGTGATGGACGCGTGCGACGAGTTGGGGTTGATGGTTTCGGTCTGCACGCCCGGCTGGCAATGGTTCAAGGCGGACGAAACGTTCACCGATCTCGCCAAACAAAACATCCGCGACATGGTGCGCTGGCATCGGAATCATCCCAGTGCCATCATGTGGGAGGTCAGCCTGAACGAAACCTACGGCCACGACCAATTCTACGCCGAATGCGCGCGCATCGCCCGCGAAGAATATCCCGGCGGCCAGCTGTTCACCGCCGGCGACAGCTATGCGAGCAAGGACGTGAGCCACTACGATGTGCCGTATGCCGGCTGGGGCGGATTTTATGAGCGCGGTGCCGCGCCCGGTTTTGAAGCCCGGAAACGCTCCTTCGCCCGTGAATACGGCGACTACGAATTCGGCGGCGAACACAGCACCACCCGCGTGGCCGTCGGCGCGGGCGAAACGGCGTTGCTGCTCCAGGCGTGGAATTTCATCTGGTCCCACAACCGCAACGCCGCCATGCCGTGGCTGATCGGCGACTGCCTCTGGGTGGGGGTGGATCACTTTCGCGGATGCAGCGAGCAGAATCCCATCAGCCGTTGCGGCGTTCTGGATTACCTGCGCCGGCCAAAATTCTCGTATTCTTTTTTCCAGAGCCAGCGCGACGTGAACCAACCGGCCATCTTCATCGCCAACTATTGGACGCCGCGGTCATCACCGACGAAGGTGGTGGTTTTTTCCAACTGCGAGGAAGTCGAGTTGCGGGTGAACGGCAAAACCGTTGCGCGACGGAAGCCCGATGCCGGCCCCGACTCCGATTACGGCGTGTGGCATCCCGAGGCCGACCCGGTTTACATGGCCAGCGGCAAAAACGTCCGTGACGACGAAGCCGCCACGGCGAATTCGCTGAAGCAACAAAAGGGCGAAGAATATCGGGCGATGTTTGACGGCGGCAATGCCCGGCACATGGCGCATCCGCCGTTCACCTTCGCGCCGGTGCCTTACGAAGCGGGTGAACTCAAGGCCGTCGGCTACGTGAGGGGGAAGCAGGTTTGCGAATTTGTCCGCCGCACACCGGGTGTGCCCGTGGCACTAAAGCTGGAAGTGGAAACCTGCGGGCGCGATCTCACCGCCGATGGCACGGACGCGGTATTCGTCCGCGCCCGGATCGTGGACAAGGATGGCCAGACCGTGCCGACAGCCGAGTCGTTGGTGACCTTTTCCGTGGATGGCGCGGGCCGAATGGTCAGTCCCGCCGAAGTCAAAGCCGAAGCCGGCGTGGCCACGCTGCTGTTGCAGGCAGCGGGCAGGGCTGGGAAAGCAAAAATCTCCGCCCGCGCCGGGGGATTGACCGATGCGCTCCTTGTGGTGCGTTCAAAGTGAAACCCGGATGGCGCTGGTATAACCTGATGGTGGCATTTCTGGCTGCTGCGGCAGCAATATCCTGTGGCTAGTCCCTGTTCACAGTCTGCCATGGCGCGGTGGCGTCAATAAATCCGAAGCAGATTCGGTTCTGAAAACAAAAACATGAAAACCTGTTCAACCAACCGTTTTGTGGCCGCCACGTTGCTGGCGGTGCTGCTCGCATTGCCGGCGCGCGCCGAGAATCAGGTCAAGGAAATCGTCGTCGTCTTCAAGACGCATTACGACATCGGCTACACCGACCTTGTCACGAACATCCTCACCCGCTACCGCACGACGTTCGCTGACCGGGCGCTGGCGGTGATCGAGCAGTCGCGGTCGCTGCCGCCGTCGCAACAATTCACCTGGACGGTGCCAGGCTGGCCGTTGAAGGAAATGCTCTGGCCGGGCCAGACGCCGGAGCGGCGCGAAAAATTATTGCAGGCAGTGAAAGAGGGCCGGCTGGCCGTCATCGCCATGCCGTTCAGTATCGAGACAGAAACGCTCGATCTGGAAGACTTGGTGGAAGGCATGACCTATTCCGCAAACCTCACGCATGAACTCGGCCAGCCGCTGCCGCGGGCGGCGAAAATGACCGACGTGCCGGAGCACACCTGGGTTCTGCCGACGTTGCTCAAGCACGCCGGCGTGAATTTTTTGCAGGTTGGCTGCAACGGCGGCAGCAAGCCCATGCAGGTGCCGCCGCTGTTTTGGTGGGAAGGCCCGGACGGCTCGCGCCTGCTCACGGCTTACTCGCCGGAATACGGCACGCCGTTGCTGCCGCCCGAGGACTGGCCCTATCCCGTGTGGCTGGCCGTGATCATGACGGGCGATAACCATGGCCCGCCAACGGCAGCGGAAGTGAACAAGCTGATTGTGCAAGCCGCCAAGGAAATGCCCGACGTCAAAGTCAAATTCGGCAGGCTGGAGGATTTTTACAATGCGTTCATGGCGGAAAACACCAGGGACATCCCCGTCGTGCGCGGCGACATGCCGGACACGTGGATTCACGGCTTTGAATCCATGCCGGTTGAAACCAAGACCGGCTGCAATGTCCGTCCGCTTGAAGGCGCGGTGGCAATGCTCGATACGGAACTGCGGGCCGCCGGATTGGAAACCGCTCCACTCGCACAACCGCTGGCGCGCGCCTACGAAAACAGCCTCCTCTACAGCGAACACACGTTCGGTTATTACGGCAGCCAGCCCGGCGGTTTCTGGTATGGCGACGAATGGAAACAAAAGCTCGCCGAAGGCAAATACGCGCGGTTCCTGCAATCGTTCAATGACAAGCGCGCCTACCTCCACACCACCGAAAGCATCATCACCAACGCGCTGGACGAGCGGATGCAACGGCTCGCACAAAGCGTGGACGCCGACGGCCCGCGCATCGTCGTGTTCAACCCGCTGCCGTGGGCGCGCGGCGGCGAGGTGCAGGTGAACGTGCCGGACGACGGTTGTTCCAGCGTGCGCGATCTGGCCAGTGGAAAAATCCTGGACGCCGTGGTGACGGCCGGCAGGACCTTGCGCTTCTTTGCCGGCGATGTTCCGGCGGGAGGCTACAAGACGTTCCAGCCGGTGGCGGGCCGTTCGCCGGCTTCCGTTGCATCCGGCGGCCAGGGCGTGATTGAGAATGCATTCCTCCGCCTCAAAGTGGACGCGGCGCGCGGCGGCATTGTTTCGCTTGTCGATTTGAAAACCGGCCGCGAACTCGTTTCGCCGAAAGACGAAAACGCCCTGGGCGCTTACCTGCACGAACGCTTCGCCAAGACGAACGTGGATGCGTTTACGAAAGCTTACACGCGCGGCTGGGCTTCACATCCCGGCAGCGATTTCGACAAGCCGATTCCGCCGGCGCTGCAACAGCCTTACGCCGCGATCAAGCTGACGAACTGGACGGTGGCAACGCAGACCACGCCGTTGGCGAAAACGATTGTCCTTCATTCCGCCGCCGCCGCGCCGCTCGCAGAATCCGTCACCCTCAAATACACGCTGTCCGCCCGCCAGCCGTATCTCGACATGGAATGGACGATTGACGACAAGACGGCCGATCCGCTGCCCGAGGGCGGCTGGCTCTGCTTCCCGTTCAACTTGGAGCATCCAAAATTCGAACTTGCGCGCCTTGGCTCGCTGATTGATCCGGCCACGGACATCATTGACGGCGGCAACCGCCATCTGCTCTGCCTCAACTCCGGCATGACCGTCGCCGGCCCGGACGGTTTCGGCGTGGGACTTTGCCCGCTTGACTCGCCGCTGGTGAGCCTGGACGAGCCGGGTTTGTGGAAATTTTCGCTGCACTACGCGCCCAAACGGGCCCGGGTGTTCATCAACCTTTACAACAATCAATGGGACACGAATTTCCCGCTCTGGCAGGACGGCTCGTGGAATTCGCGCGTGCGCCTCTGGGTTGTGCACGGCGGCGACGCGGCGAAAAACATCATCACCCCGTCCTGGGAGGCGCGTGAGCCGCTGGTTGCGACTTATGTTGACGGCGGCCGTGGAAAACTTCCGGTTTCCAAAACTGGGTTGCAGCTCTCGCGTCGCGGCGTGTTGGTGACCTTATTTGGTCCCGATCCCTACAGCGACAAGACGCTGCTGCGCGTTTGGGAACAGGCCGGAAACTCCGGGGCACTGACAGCAAAGCTGCCCGCTGATTTCAAGGCAACCAAGGCGGTGCCCGTAAATCTGCGCGGCGAACCGGCGGGTGACGCAGTGAAAATCCGCAACGGCAGCTTCGAGTTCAAGCCGGGCGCCTTCGCCCCGGCGAGCTTCCGGCTGGAATGAATGTGAACAATCGCCAGCCCCGGGAGGCAAAGCAAAAGAAGAACATGATTAAGGCGATTGCTGCCAGCTTTGGCTTGTTTGCCTTTGTCCCGTCGCTGCGGGTGGCGGCGGTTGAGCCGCCAGCCCGGACGGACGCTTCCACCGCCGGCAAGTGGCTGCCGGCCAAACCACCGGTGCATGACCAGATGCGACCGCTCGTGTGCCGGTATGATGGGGCAAGGCTCGTCGCCGGTCGGGAATTCACCAACGGCGTTTTGCGGGCCGGCTCCAATCGTTGGACGTGCCTTGTGCAAGAGCGCCCGGTGGCTGGCGAGCCGGATGCGCGCGACTTGACGGCGACGTTCACACTGGCTGAAGGAGCGGCAAAGTCGGCGGGCGTCGCCGTGGCGTTCGATTTCGCGAGCTGGAGCACGAACCACTACGTGCTCATTCCCGCTTCCGTTTACAACGGCAACCGCCTGCGCACCGTGGCGCGCGGTTACAACGCGGGCCTCGACCGGGGCGATTATTACCGCAAAGATTTGCCGCTCACGCAAACATCCGTCCCGCGCCTGGCCGTCGAAGCCGGCGCGCCGTCGAAGTTGGAAGTGGCCGCGTGCAACACCGCGACCCCGGCGGTCTGCATTTTTGACCCGGTGAAAAAACGCGGATTCATTTTGCTTGCCGAGCAGGCGGGCCGCCATGCGTCCGGTGATTTCATTCGCAAAGCCAGCGGCGAAATCATGGACAACGCCTTTGCCGTCGAGGAAAACGCCGGACGTTCGCACGCGACCGTGGTTGTAAGTGCACCGGGCGTGCGCGAGCGGAAGCCCGAATTCATCGGCTTCAGCGCCAGCCCGGATCGCGGCCTGGATTTGCGGGCCGGCGACGAAATTGTTTTGCACTTGCGCGTTTATTCATTCGCCACGCCGGACATTCCAGGATTGCTGGAAGAATTCATGTCGGTGCGCAAGGCTGTTACAGGTCCGAACCATCCGCGTGATTTGGTTCCTGCCAGCCAGGTCGAGAAGTGGATGACGGACCGCATCGACAGCCGGTTTTATGACAGCGCCGCCAAGTTCTATTGTCCCGAAAACGCCCCATGGATCGCGTTTGGCTGGATTGGCGGCTGGATTGACACGTTTCCAATGCTGGCGCTCGGTGACGCGATGCACTTGGAGCGGGTCAGCGGGACGTTTGATTACGGCCTCAAGGCGCAGGAGGCGTCGGGTTATTTCCATTATGCAATCGATGCGAAGGGCAACGTCACTTTTCGCGATCCCGCGCCGGACATGAACCTCGCGCGCACGAGTGGCGACACGCTGTTCTGGATGATCAAGCAATTCCAGCTGCTCAAGGCGCAGGGCCGGGGCGGCGCCATCAAGCCAGAATGGGAAGCGGCGATGAAGAAACTCGCCGATGCGATGGTTGCCACCTGGAAGAAAGACGGCCAGTGGGGCAAGCTCATCAACGTCAACACCGGCGAAGTCGGCGAATACAACACCACGGGTGGCGCCATGATCATCGGCGGGCTCGCGCTGGCGTCGGACTATTTCAAAAATCCTGAATACCTAAGGATCGCCTGCGAAGCGGCCCGCTATTATTACCGGCGCGATTTTGTGGGGCAGGGTTTTACCACCGGTGCGTGCGCCGACATTTTACAGAACGCCGAATCCGAAACCGCCGCCGGTTTCATGACTGCGCTGATGGCACTTTACGAAACGACGGGCGACCCGGCATGGCTGGAGAAATCGCGCAATCTCGCCAACCTGGTCGCGACATGGACTGTGTCCTACGATTACGAGCTGCCGAAGTCCACCGAACTCGGCGGGCTCGACGCAAAGCTCGCGGGCGTGGTCTGGGCCAGCACGCAAAACAAACACGGCGCGCCGGGCATCTGCACCAGTTCAGGCGATCCGCTGTTCAAGATTTATCGCGCCACGGGTGACATCCGTTACGCGGAGCTGATGCGTGACATTGTCCACGCGCACGGCGAGAGCATCCGGCCCGGTGGGTATACCAATGAACGGCTCACCTACTGCGATGCGGACAGCCGCGGTGCGCGCGGCAATTCCGTCACCGGCTGGAACGAGTGCAACGGAGCGCTGATGGCGTTGGAATTGCCGGGAATCTATTTGCAGACCGACACGGACAGATTCTTCGTCTTTGATTCCGTCGAGGCGAAAGTTGTGAAGCGCGATGCGACGGGCGTGACGTTCACCGTGACAAACCCGACACAATATCCAGCGCAAATTTCGGTGTTTGGGGAATCTTCGACGCGGGCCCGTCGGCCGTTGGGCTGCACCGCCTTTTTGCGCTGGCCGCGCATTGCGTTGCCAGCCGGTCAGCGCGGCCTGTGGCATGTGGATGAGCAAGGCAGCTTGGCACCGGTGCTGTTGAACCTGAAATGACGCGGGGGTGGTTGCCTGACCATCACGTTTGGGCTCCTTGCGGTGGAGGAGTGACGGAAAACCTGGCAGGGTCGTGCCATCGTCATCCGCGCACCGGCCCTGGTCGCAGCCCGGGAATCTTCTGGACGGTGGAGCGGAGGTTGCTGGCGGTGCGTTGGCGCTGCTTTCACCCTTTTGTGGTATTCCGGGCAGCGGCGCTGCCCGATAACGTGATTGCCACGACCTGAACTGGCGCCCTACGTTTTGTGTATGTTCACCAACAAGTCCCATTTAGAAACCCAGCTTGCGGACATTCGCAAGGCCGGCACCTACAAGAACGAACGGGTCATCATCACGCCGCAGGGCGCGACCATCCGGGTGGCCGACGGTCAGCCGGTGCTGAATTTGTGCGCCAACAATTACCTCGGCCTCGCGCAGCATCCCGCCGTTGCCGCCGCCGCGAAGGCGGCGATTGATGAATGGGGCTACGGTTGCGCCAGCGTGCGGTTCATCTGCGGCACCCAGGGTGTGCACAAGGAACTGGAGCAGAAACTGAGCGGGTTTCTCGGCACCGAGGACACGATTCTCTATTCCTCGTGCTTCGATGCGAACGGCGGCTTGTTCGAGACGCTGCTCGGCGAGCCGGATGCGATTATTTCCGACGAACTGAATCACGCCAGTATCATCGACGGCATCCGCCTCTGCAAGGCGCAGCGACACCGCTATAAAAACAACGACATGGCCGACCTCGAAATGAAATTAAAGGCGGCGGCCGGCTGCCGTTTCAAAATGATCGCCACCGACGGCGTGTTTTCGATGGATGGCTACATCGCGAATTTGAAATCCATCTGCGACCTCGCCGATCGTTATGGCGCGCTGGTGATGGTGGATGATTCGCACGCGGTTGGCTTTGTCGGCAAAACCGGCCGGGGCACGCATGAATACAACGGCGTGATGGGGCGCGTGGACGTCATCACCGGCACCCTCGGCAAGGCGCTGGGTGGTGCCAGCGGTGGTTACACCAGCGGGCGCCGCGAAATCATTGAACTGCTGCGCCAGCGGTCGCGGCCGTATCTGTTCTCCAACACGCTGGCTCCGGGCATCGCGGGCGCGTCGCTGAAGGTGCTGGAATTATTGAGCGGCTCAACCGAATTGCGCGACAAACTCGAGGCGAACACGAAGTTTTTCCGCGAGGGCATGGGCAGGCTCGGCTTCAACCTCCTGCCCGGCACGCATCCGATTTGTCCGGTGATGCTCGGCGACGCCGCGCTAGCCGGCAAATTCGCCGACGCGATGTTGCAGAAGGGCGTCTATGTAATCGGCTTCAGTTATCCGGTGGTGCCTCAAGGCAAGGCGCGCATTCGCACCCAGATTTCCGCCGCCCATTCGCGGGCGGATTTGGAGCTGGCGATCAATGCGTTTGCCGAGGTGAAACACGAATTGAAACTGTGAGCTCGTTTCCTGTTGCCGGGATGTTGCTGGTCGTTGGGTTTCACGCGGTGAACGTTGGCAACGCGGCCGAATTTCACGTCGCCGTCAACGGGAACGATGCGAACGCCGGCGCCCAAAACACGCCGTTCCGCACCATCCAGCATGCGGCGGACCTGGCGCAACCGGGCGATGTCATCACGGTGCATGAGGGGGTTTACCGCGAGCGGGTCACTCCTCCACGTGGTGGCACGTCGGACAAACAGCGTATCGTTTACCGGGCCGCGCCGGGCGAGCAGGTCGTCATTACCGGTTCAGAGCCGGTCAAGGGCTGGGAGCGCGTCACGAATGACACGTGGCGGGTGACGATTCCCAATGCCTTCTTCGGCAAGTTCAATCCCTACGCCGACCTCATCCATGGCGATTGGTATGGCAGCAGCCGGCCGAATCACACGGGCGCGGTTTATCTGAATGGCGACTGGCTGACGGAGGCGGCACGCCTGGATGAAGTATTGGCCCCGGCTGGCGGCAAGCCACTATGGTTTGCAACGGTGGACGGTGCAGACCGCGGCGACTATCTGCTTAACATGGCTTCGTTCGCCATCGGCAAACACCGCATCGCAGCCGACGCCTTTGCCGCCCGGAGCGGCGAGCTTCACGCGGCGCCGTGCACGGAGGGTGGCAATTGCATCGGCTGGATTCGGAGCGGCAGCTGGCTTCGATTTGACGCGGTCGATTTCTCGGGCGCAGACCGGATGGAATTCCGCGCGGCCTCAGTCACGGACGGCGGCGACATTGAAGTTCACCTGGATGCGCCGGACGGCGAATGGATCGGCACTGCGTCCATTGCCGGCACGGGCGACTGGCAGAAATGGAATTCCTTCCTGACACGCATCAAGCCTGTCCGCGGGGTGAAAACGGTTTTTCTCGTCTTCAAGGCGCACCAATCCGGGGGCACGAATACCACCATCTGGGCCCAATTCCCAGGTGTGAATCCGAACGGACAATCCGTGGAAATCAACGTCCGCCGGACGGTATTCACGCCGGAGAAGACCGGCATCAACTATCTCACCGTGCGCGGTTTCGACCTGCGCAACGCCGCCACGCCGTGGGCGCCGCCTACGGCCGCGCAGATTGGCCTCATTTCCGCGTATTGGTGCAAAGGTTGGATCATTGAGAGCAATCGTATCAGCCATTCCACCTGTAGCGGCGTGGCTCTCGGCAAATACGGTGATGAATGGGACAACCGCGCCGAGTCCGCCGAAGGCTATGTCGGCACGCTCACACGCGCGCTGACGAATGGCTGGAACAGGGCGACCATCGGCAGTCACATCGTCCGGAACAACGAGATTTCCCACTGTGAGCAAACCGGCATCGTCGGCAGTCTCGGCTGCTCGTTCAGCGCCATCACCGGCAACGACATTCATGACATCCATGTCCGGGGATTGTTTGGCGGCGCGGAGATGGCCGGCATCAAGTTTCATGGCGCCATTGATGTCATCATCAGCCACAACCACATTTACCGCTGTGGGTCCGTTGCCGGCATCTGGCTCGACTGGATGGCGCAAGGCGCTCAAGTGACGGGAAACCTCCTGCACGATAACAGCTCGCAGGACATTTTCTTCGAGATGCAGCACGGGCCGGTTCTGGTGGCCAACAATCTGTTCCTGTCGAAGCCCCGCTCGTTTGAATTGAATTCACAGGGCATCGCTTTCGCGCACAACCTGATTCTGGGGCCTATCAAAAGCTATCGTGGTGATACGCGCAGCACGCCGTTTCATCCCGCGCACAAGACGGATGTGGCCGGACTTTATCCTGCCGCCGGGGGCGACAGTGGCGATCACCGCCTTTACAACAATCTTTTCCTCGCGCCCAGCAGCCTTCAGGCACTGGACAACACGGCGTTGCCCTGCGTGGCCGCCGGCAACGTGTTCACCACGGGAACGCAGCCCTCAAAATTCGACACCAGCCCATTGCTCAAGCCTGATTTTGACCCGGGCGTCCGGTTGACGCAAAAGCCGGACGGCTGGTATCTCACGCTGCGCGAAGACAGGGCCTGGCGGGATGAAGTAAAACGCCAGTTGGTGACCACGGGCCTGCTCGGCAAGACCAGGGTTTCCCATTGCACTTACGAAAACCGCGACGGCACGCCGCTGAAGATTGACGCTGATTATCTTGGTCAGAAGCGTGACGAGCACAACCCGTTTCCCGGTCCCTTTGAAAATATTGGAAATGGCCCGCAGGAAATCAAAGTCTGGCCGGTTGCTTCCGAGTGAACCGCACTGCCGACATGAAAATTAATCTGGCAACGCTGCTTCTGGGAATTTTTCTGGCCGGGACGGTCCGACCATTGGCCGTGCGCGCGGCGGACTATGACGGGGCGGCCTGGGGCTTGGTTCCAGGCCGCACGCAGGACTGCACCGCTGCGTTTCAGACAGCGGTGGATGAACTGAGCCGCCAGCCCGGTTCGACGCTCAAGCTCGCGCCCGGCGTTTATCATTTTCATGCGGCGCATGCCCGTCAGCGGATCGATTACCAGTCGAACACCACCGTCGTATCACCGCGCCGCTATGCGATTCTCGTGGAGAATGCCAATCGCCTGACGATTGACGGCCAGGGGGCGACGCTGCTGTTGCACGGCGAAATGACCGCGCTCGGCATTGATGCCTCCGAGAGGGTGACGCTCAAGAACATCAATATCGATTGGGACCGGCTGCTGACGTCGCAGGCCAAAGTCGTGGAGCAGCGACCGGACTGGCAGGTCATCGAACTGGACACGAATCGGTTTCCCTGCACCGTGGCCGATGGAAACCTGCAAATGATCGTTGAGGGAAACCAATCAACTGTTTGGGCGACGATGGAATGTGACGCGGGCACCGGCAGGAATCTGGGAGACGGCGGCGGCATCCGGCGCGCGGAGGCCATCGCGCCGGGCCGATTCAAGATCTGGGGCGCGCGGCGCGTGGAAAAAGTCGGGAACCTGCTGGTCCTGCGGCATCATTTGCGCAGCCACGCGGGAATTTTCGTTCATAATTCCCGAAGCGTTTCACTCGAAAACGTCGAGCTGTGGGCGTCCTGTGGGCTGGGGATGCTCTTTCAGCACAGCCGCGATGTGGTGCTGCGGAAAACTTCCGTCCGCCCACGCCCCGGCTCCGGGCTGGTGGTGGGGCCGAAGGACGACGGTTTCCATTTCTCCGGCTGTGCCGGCAAGATTTTCATCGATGGCTGCCGCATCGAGGGCACCCCCGATGACCCCATCAACATCCACGGCACGTGCCTGCCCGTGGACGGCCAGATGGCGGGCAACACGATTGCCGCGCATTTTGGCCATGGCCAATCCATCGGCCAGGCCTGCTGGGGGAAACCGGGGGACATGGTCTCGGTGTTGGATCGCGAAACGCTGTTGCCGGTGGAGCGAAACGTGGTCAGAGCATTCCGTTTAATCGACCCGCGCAAGGTGGAGATTATTTTTGAAAAACCCTTCGCCCGTGCCGTCACTTCCCGGCAGGCGCTCGAGAATCTCTCGGACACGCCCAGCGTGACCATCCGCCACTGCTGGTTTGGCAACAACCGCGCCCGCGGCATTCTCTGCTCAACGCCGCGCCAGGTCGTCATCGAGGACAACACCTTCGCGATTCAAGGGGCGGCGATTCTTATTCCCGGCGATGCCAATGGCTGGTTCGAATCTGGCGCCGTCACTGATGTAACGATCCGCCGCAATGTGTTCGAAAACTGCCTCATCGCGCCAACCCAGTTTTCCGACGGTGTGATTGCGATCTGGCCGGAAATCCAGCGGGATGTGCCCGGCAGATTTTTCCATCGCAACATCCGGGTGGAGGACAACACGTTTCAGGTCTTCGATCGTCCGATCCTTTACGCGCGCAATGTGGATGGTCTGACTTTCCGTGGGAACCGGATTGTCCGCACTGATTTCCGGCCGCCATGGCACCCGAACCACGATGCGATTTATCTCCGGCACTGCCGCGCCGTTCGCGTGGGCAAGAACCGGACTGAAGGCGAACTCTTGAGTTACGACGTCGCGCATCCGGACACACCGGCCGCCGAAGTCAAGATCGAGGCGGGTTCGATCTTCCACTTAAGTCCGGAAACTGCGAACTGATCTTTGCCTAATGTTCACGCACACCAAAATCGTCCGTTCGTTGGCAGGGCTTGGCTCCGCCGTATTGCTCGGGTTCAACGCGGGCGCCGGTTCGCCGTTGCCACCGGACGCCGCGCTGAATCTCAAACTCACCGCCCCGATCAAGACGTGGGACGAGGCGGTGCCGTTGGGCAACGGCGCCATGGGCGTTTTGCTTTGGGGCGAGGGGAATGTGCTGCGGCTTTCGTTGGATCGCGGCGATTTGTGGGACGAGCGCCCATCCAAGGCGTTCCTGCGCGTGCGGGATCGATTTAACTGGGCCACGATGCAGCAGCTCGTCGCCAGCAACCGCATGGGCGAATTCAATGACGTTTTCGATGCCAACTACGATTACAATGGTCCGCCGACCAAGCTTCCGGCCGGGCGGGTTGAAATCACGCTGGATTCATCGCAATCCATCGAGGCCTTCGAGCTGAATCTGGCAACGGCCGAGGGCGTGGTGCAGGGAAAGACGGGGGAATTGGCGCGGGCCTTTGTCAACGCGGCCGATGTGGCGCATCCCGTTGCGGTGTTGCTCCTGCAGGGGCCGCCGTTGCAGGACGTGCGCCTGAAAACCCCGGCTTCGGTGAAGCAACTCGGCTACGCTGAGCCGCGAGCCGGCGAGGCGGAAGGCATGCGCTGGTTTGAACAACCGGGGGCCGAAGGGTTTTCCTACGCCCTTTGCGTCGCATGGAAGCGGGCGGGCGATTCCACGCTGATGGCCGTGACGGTCGCAACCAGCACAGAGGGCAAACATCCCCAGGCGGTGGCGGAAACTCGGGTCAAGACCGCGCTCAAAGCCGGTTACCAGAAACTTCTGTCCAAACATGCCCGCTGGTGGGACGAGTTCTGGGAACATTCCAGCGTCCAGGTGCCCGAGATGGACATGCTGCGACAGTATTATCTCGTTCGCTACTTCTACGGCGCGGCTTCACGACGGGGCGCGCCGCCGATGCCGTTGCAGGGCGTGTGGACGGCCGATGCCGGTTCGCTGCCGCCGTGGAAGGGGGATTACCACAATGATCTCAACACGCAGATGACGTATCTGGCCTATCGCACCTCTGGCGACTTCGATGAGGGGCTCTGCTTTCTGGACTATCTCTGGGACCGGCTGCCGGTGTTCCGCAAGTTCGCGGGAGACTTTTACAACGCGCCCGGCGCGGCGGTGCCCGGCGTGATGAGCCTCGCAGGTCAACCCCTGGGCGGGTGGGGGCAATACAGCCTGTCGCCGACGATGGGCGCATGGAACGCGCATTTATTCTATTTGCACTGGCGCGCGACGGATGATGAGCGTTTCCTCCGCCGCCGGGCGTATCCATTTTGCCGCGCGATCGGCACGTGCCTTCGCGCGTTGCTCAAGCCGGATGCCAGTGGCGTGCTGGTGCTTCCGTTGTCCAGTTCGCCGGAGTTTTTTGACAATTCCCGCCGCGCCTTCCTCAAACCGGACAGCAACTACGACCTTGCCTGCATGAAAATGCTCTTCCTCTCGCTGGCGGAAATGGCCGATGCCGTCGGCAACAAGGAAGAATCCGCCGGGTGGGTGGCAACGGCAAAGCAGCTGGGCGATTTCCACATGAAACCGGACGGAACACTGTTGCTCGACGCAACCACGCCGCTGCCGGGCAGCCATCGGCATCTGTCGAATCTTATGGGGATACACCCGTTCAATCTCATCACGGTGGACGGCGGTGAGCGCGACCGGCAGGTCATTGCCGCGAGCCTGAAGGATTGGGACCGCCAGGGCACCGGCGCGTGGTGCGGTTATTCTTTTTCCTGGATGAGTTGTCTCCGCGCCCGCGTGGGCGACGCCGAGGCCGCGTTGCGCAATCTCGATGTTTACGCTCATGCGTTCACGCTGCGGAACGGCTTCCACGCGAACGGCGACCAGACCCAGTCCGGCTTCAGTGGTTTTACCTACCGCCCCTTCACGCTGGAGGGGAACTTCCTGGCGATGGAAGCCGTCCATGAAATGTTGCTGCAAAGCTGGAGTCCGACGCCCGGCCGGCGGGACACGGAAGTCGTCCGCCTCTTCCCGGCGACGCCGTGGCGCTGGCACGAGGCGTCATTTGAAAACCTTCGCGCCGGGGGCGGATGGGTGGTTTCCGCGCGCCGGGAAAATAATGCCACTTCTTGGTTCAAAATCACGGCCCGCCACGGCGGGGTGCTGCGCCTTCGGGACAACTTTGCCGGACGGACGCCACGGTGGAGCCGCTCCGGCGTGATCAAGGTTGGTGATAATTTCGAAATTAGGATGAAGGCAGGCGAAAGCCTGGAGGCGGAATTGCCCAAGCCGCCGGCTACTCCGCTGGCGCCGGAAAATGCCGCCGTGCCAGTGATCATTCGCCGGCAGCGATGATCCCAATTGCCGTTGAGTGCATTGCCGGCTCCCCATTATGGGGGATTTCCCGGCCTGACAATGTTGAATAGGCTTCAGGGACGCAAGCCGACGGCCCTTGGCGATGGCCATTTGAAGCAGCATGCAAAACAACATCCCAGCAGGAGCTCCAATTGTCTTCCGTCGAAGGTTGCACGATGCGAGTCCGGTGGCGCCCGTATCGCTTCCGGCGGGTTGCGAAAAGACCGATGCGTTGTTCCGGAACCGCGAGGCAACTGATTCCCGGTCGCATTGGCATTTAAAAACCTCCATGACATCATGGCGATCATAAAAAGACCCATCATCCCGGTTGCGTTTCTCCTTTTCACAATGGCGCTGGCCGCGGCGCAGAAACCGAACATCCTGTTCATCATGGCCGACGACCACGCGTGGCAGGCCGTCAGCGCCTACCATGAGTCGCGCCATTTGATCCAGACACCAAACATCGACCGGCTGGCGCACGAGGGCATGCGTTTCGACCGTTGCTTGGTGAACAATTCGCTCTGCGGGCCGAGCCGCGCGTCCATCATCACGGGCACCTACAGCCATTTGAACGGCTTTTACAACAACGCCAACTGCCGGTTTGACGGGTCGCAGGTCACGTTCCCCAAGCTGCTTCAGCAGGCGGGTTATCAGACCGCGATGGTTGGCAAATGGCACCTGGGATCCAATCCGACCGGCTTCGATCACTGGGAGATTCTGCTGGGGCAGGGCGTTTACTACAATCCGCCGATGCTGCGCGATGGGGAGCGCGTGAAACATCAGGGTTACGTGACCGACGTCATCACCGACCTTTCGCTGGACTGGCTCAAGCAGCGCGATCCGAACAAGCCGTTCATGCTGCTCTGCTGGCAGAAGGCGCCGCATCGCAACTGGCAGCCCGCGCTGCGCGATCTGGATTTTGACCACGACCGCAAGTATCCGCTGCCCGACAGCCTGTTCGATGATTACGCCGGGCGCGGCCTCGCCGAGCGCAATCAGAACATGACCATAGCGCAGACCATGCAGTTGAACTACGACAACAAGCTCACGCCACCGCCGGGTCTGACGCCGGAACAAAAGCGGACTTGGGACGCCTACTACACGCCGCGCAATGAGGCGTTCCGGAAGCAGAACCTGTCCGGGCGCGCGCTGGTGGAGTGGAAATACAACCGCTACCTGCACGATTACCTCGGGTGCATCAAGGGCGTGGATGACAATGTGGGCCGGCTGTTGCGCTACCTGGACGACACGGGCCTGGCCACGAACACCATCGTGATTTACTCCTCCGATCAGGGCTTCTTCGTCGGCGAACACGGCTGGTTCGATAAACGCTGGATTTTTCAGGAATCCGCCCGCACCCCGCTGCTCATCCGCTGGCCGCAGGTCATCCAGGCGGGCAGCGTGAATTCAAATCTCGTGGCCAACATTGATTTCGCCGAGACGCTGCTCGACGCGGCGGGTTTGCCGGTGCCGGCCCGGACGCAGGGCCGCAGCCTTTTGCCGCTGTTGCACGGCACGACGCCGGCGGACTGGCGCACGGCGTTCTACTATCATTATTACGAGTATCCCGACGAGCACCACGTCCGCCCGCATTACGGCCTCATCACCGACCGTTACACGCTGGTGCGCTTCTACAAACCGGACGTGGAAATCCCCGACGCCGGGCCCTGGTCCGTGGCCTCCATTCCGAATGATTACTGGGAGCTGTTCGACCGGGAGAAGGATCCGCAGGAGATGAAAAGCGTTTTCGGCGATCCCGCCTACACCGACGTGCAGGCGAAGCTGATGCAGGAAGTGAGCCGCCAGCGCGCCGTCTTGAAGGAACCGGCGCAGGACGAATTGAAGGCCTACGGCTTTCAGCCCAGGAAGCCGGCGCAATGAGCCGCGAACATCAACCCGCACCTTGCTTATGAATGGATTCTCCAGCTGCGCCCTTTTGCTGGCGGGGCTGCTGGCCGGACCCGTTGGGGCTGCCACGCCCAAACCGAACATCGTGTTGATCTACGCGGATGATCTTGGGTTCGGCGATTTGTCATGCTACGGCGCTCATCGGGTGGCCACGCCCAACGTGGACCGGCTGGCGCGCGAAGGGTTGCGCTTCGTCAACGGCTACGCCACCTCGGCCACCTGCACGCCTTCGCGGTTTTCCCTGTTGACGGGAGAATACGCCTTCCGCCAGTCCGGCACTGGCGTGTTGCCGGGCAATGCGCCGCTCATCATCCACGCCGGCACCTTGACGCTGCCGGGCATTTTGCAGCGCGCGGGCTACACCACTGCGGCAATTGGCAAATGGCATCTGGGTCTGGGCGCGACGAATGCGGCGCTCGACTGGAACGGCGACATCCAGCCAGGGCCGTTGGAGGTCGGCTTTGATCATTGTTTCCTCATTCCGGCCACACCGGATCGCGTGCCGTGCGTTTATGTCCAGGACCATCGCGTCCGCAATCTCGATCCGGCCGACCCCATTCGCGTCAGCTACGGAAAACCCATTCCCGGCGAAGTCACCTATAAAACCGTTGATCCTGGCACGCTGAAAATGACTTCGGACGCCGGCCACAACAATGCCGTGATCAACGGCATTGGACGCATCGGTTACATGACGGGCGGTCGGGCGGCGTTGTGGCAGGATGACAAGATCGAAGACGAACTGGCGCAGCAGGCCGTGCAGTTCATTGAAAAGCAGAAGGACCATCCGTTCTTTCTCTACTACGCCTCACACGACATTCATGTGCCGCGCGTGCCAAACAAACGTTTTGCCGGTAAAACCGGCATGGGGCCGCGCGGCGACGAAATTGCCGAGTTCGACTGGGCCGTGGGCCAGATTCTTCAGACGCTCGACCGGCTCAAGCTCACCGACAACACGCTGGTGATTTTGAGCAGCGACAACGGTCCGGTGCTCGATGACGGCTACAATGACGACGCGAACGAGAAGCTGGGCGATCACCGGCCGGCGGGGCCGTTGCGCGCCGGCAAATACAGCATCTTCGAAGGCGGAACCCGGGTGCCGTTGATTGTGAAGTGGCCGGGCCAGGTCAAACCCGGCGTGTCCGAGGCGCTGGTCAGCCAGGTGGATTTTGCGGCATCCCTGGCGGCATTGACGGAGCAGGGGCTGGCGCCAGCCGACGTGCCCGACAGTGAAAACGTGCTGCCCGCATTGCTGGGGCAATCCGCCACCGGCCGCGTCAGTCTGGTGCAATACGATCAGCGCCGCGAACGGGCCTTGCGGGCCGGCCATTGGAAATTCATTCCGCCGGGCGCCGCGAGCGACGGCCTGGGGCCCTGGCAAAACGTTAAAATTCCGGCACCGGGCCTGTTGTTTGATCTCGCGAAAGACCCGGGCGAAACCAACAACCTGGCCGGCGCCTTTCCCGACAAGGTGGTCGCCATGGCGGCTGAGCTGGCGGCCATCACGGCGAAGCCGCCGGCCCGACCGGCCACGCCGAATCAACCGGTTGCGAGCAAAGAATGAACGGCGTGCGCGGGCGAGATTCCGTCGGCTCTGTTTTGAAATGAATCGTTCTCGAACCAACTCCCGTTCTGGGGCCGCGCTCTCTTGGGCGCGCGTGTGGTGCTTGGTTGGAGCCATGGTGGGTGGCGCCGGGCCGGTCCACGCCGCGCCGCCGGCGCATCCCAACATCATTTTCATCCTGGCCGATGATCTCGGTTGGGGTGATTTGGGGGTGTTCTACCAGAATGACCGCCGTGCGGCCGCCGTGCGCAGCCGGCCTTGGATGGTGACTCCCCATCTGGACAAGCTGGCGGCGGCGGGGGCGCAACTCCGGGATCACTATTGTGCCGCGCCGGTTTGCGCGCCCTCGCGGGCGTCGCTGCTGCTGGGCGTCAGCCAGGGCCATGCGAATGTGCGCGACAACCAGTTTGACAAGGCGCTGGAAAACAACCACACGCTGGCCACGGTGCTCAAGCAGGCGGGTTACACCACTGTGGCGGTGGGCAAATGGGGATTGCAGGGCGATGACCCCGCGGCTGACAATCCCGCGGCGTGGCCGGCCTTC
>DASTWL010000070.1 GCA_035765895.1 Verrucomicrobiia bacterium
TTCGCGGAACGGTATTACAACCGGGAACGGCGCCACAGCGCCCTCGGTTACCAGAGCCCGGTGGACTTTGAACTGCAACTAAACTAAAACACCTATGCGCACCGCCCCTCCAAGGTGTCCATCAAACCGGGTGAGGCCCAATCTCTCTCGGTAGATTGCGTTTATGAGCTGCTTCCCGAAGGTGTTTAAGGTCCTTCCCATCTTGGTCTTGTTCCTATTCGGTTGCTCGGTGCCAAGTCCACATACGGATTCGATCGAAAAGAATAGTGCCTACACCCATGGGAACGTTCAGCTAAGCCTGAAGAAAGGGGTTACAACACAAGCGGAAGTTTTGGAGAAATTTGGGGCTCCAAATATTGCCACGATTGATGGCGAAGGTCGTGAGGTATGGACTTACCAGAAACACGCAACCGTGTCACGAGAAGCAGGTGGCTACGCGACGGTTATTCTGTTTGGCGGTGGAACGAGTGGTTTTGAACAGTCTTCAAAAACCATGACCCTCATAATCAAGTTTGACAGCAACAAGGTCGTCTCAGACTTCAACAGCATGTATTCAAGTTTTTGAACACACCATGAAACCAGTTCAAGTTCTACTTTTCTGTTTAGCGGTTGGCACTTTATCTGGCTGCGTAAGCGGTGGTGCCCCACAAAAGAATTCGTTAGAGTTACAGGCCTTTCAGAGAAAGGAATTCTCAACTTCTAAAAAGGTAGCTTTCGCTGCGACTGTATCAGTCTTTCAGGATCTTGGGTATATCATCAAAGCAGCCGATTTTCAGACGGGCCTGATTACCGCATCGAGCCCGACGAAGAATGTGGCCTTCTTCGGCATGCACATGAGCAATACAGAGGCGACTGCGTTTGTCGAAGAATTTGGAGCGGATAGAACTTTTATCCGGTTAAATTTTGTTGAGCAAAGGGAAGATTCTTCGGGCTACGGAATGAAATCAAAGAGCGATAAACCAATTATCGATCCAAAGATTTACGAAGCGTGCTTCCAAAAGATCCAAGAGGCAGTGTTTATTCGCACAAACACTCAATAGAGCGTCTTGATTTGACGTATAGCGCTTAGTCAATTCTACCAAAGCGCTCCCCCGCGCGCCACGCCCTCAATTGAACACCATGTTGCGCCGCACGAAGGTCGGCACATCCAAATCCTGACCATCGCGAATGGTGGGCTCGCTCTTGTCGAACCGGCCCTTGGAAACAATCTCCAGCGGCAGCTGGCCCTGACGCATCTTGGCGTTCGTTTTGCGGCCGCGCAAATTGCCGGACGCCTGGCGCCGGGCCAGTTCCTCCACCTGGTCGGGTGACATGTCAGGCCGGGGCGCCACATAACGGGAACGCGGCCGCGGGGTGGCTCGTTTCTCCAAAAATTCGGGTTCAATTTCGGATTCCAGTTCGCCGGGCGCCGGCCGGCCGCGCCGCAGTTTGGGCGCTTCGAGCGGTTCCACCGCCGCCGCGCCGGGCCGGGCGCCCACCAGCGTAATGTGCAGCCGGTCCCCAAGCGTGGCGTCCTCCGCTGCGCCAACGAACACCTGCGCCTCGCCGCAGCGGCTGTTCACCGCCTCCATGACGCGGCCCACTTCGGCCATCGTCAAATTCGCGCCCGCCGAAATGCCAACGAGCACGGCGCTGGTGCCCGCGAGCGCCGCGCCGCCTTCGAGCAGCGGATGCGCCAGCAGCATCTCCGCCGCCACGGCGGCACGGGACGAGCCGGCCGCCTCGACGGCGGCAAAGAACGCATCCTGATGGGCATTGCGCAGGACGGCGCACAGGTCCGTGAACTGCACGTCCATCAGGCCCCGCTGCGTCAGCAACCGCCACAAACCGCAGACGCCGTCGGCCATGCGCTCGTTGGCGAGGCGCAGCGTGTCCGCGACGGTGGTGCTTTCGTCCACGAGCTTGAACACTTTCTGGTTGGGCCAGCCCACCACGCCGTCGGCAAATTCGCGCAGTGCGTCATGCGCGCGTTCCGCCTGGCGCATCCGGCGGGCACCTTCGAAGTCGAACGGCAGGGCGACAAAGCCCAAAACCAGCGCGCCACATTCCTTCGCGGCCCGGGCCACCACGGGAGCAGCGCCGCTGCCGACACCGCCACCGAGCCCGGCAAAGAGAAAAACCACCTGCGCCCCCTCGCACAGGGACTTCAGCCGGCCGAATTGTTCCTCGGCCAGTTCCCGGCCGCGTTCGGGGTCGCCGCCCGTGCCGAGGCCGCGGAAAGTCCGGGCTTCCAGGCACACTTTTTCTGCGGCCGCGCATGCCGCGAGGGAGGCTTCGTCGGTGTCGATCACCGCGCTGCCGATGCCGGGCAGCGAGCGGGCCAGGAGCCGGTCCAGCATGGCGGCGCCCGCGTTGCCGACGCCGAGGAAGCGGATGGAGAGCGAGGAAGTTTGGTCGGTGTTCATGGCTTGCAGGGGCGCGGCTCAACCACGCCGGAAAAGGCTGCCCAAGGTGTTCTTCACGGTTTGCGCCAGCGGATGGCCCGCCCGCGGTTTGCGTTGCTGAAAGGAGCCGAAGCGGACCAGCCCGATGGCCGTGGCAAATTCCGGGTGATCGAGCGCGGCCTTGATGCCGTTGATGCAGTTGGTGCGCCCCAAGGTAATGGGCAGCCCGAACGCTTGTCCGGCGAGGTCGGCCACGCGCGGGATGCGCGCCCCGCCGCCGCAAAGGAACACGCCCGCTCCGAGATAATTCAGCAGCCCGGCGCGCTCGATGTCCTCGGCAATCAACTGAAAGGTTTCCTCGAGGCGCGCCGCCATGATGAGCTGGAGATGCTCCTTGCACACCGACCGGTCAAAGCCGGTCGAAGCGCTCTTGAACGTGATCATTTCCCCGCGCACGGCCGCGTCAAAAATGGCCGTGCCGTGCTCGATCTTGAGCGCCTCCGCCCGGCCCAGCGGCACCTTCAAGCCGAAGGCGAGGTCGTTGGATACGTGGTCGCCACCGACGGCCAGCGTGCCGGTGTGCTTGATGATGCCGTCCATGTAGACGACGTAATCGGTCGTGCCGCCGCCGAGGTCGATGACCAGCGCGCCCGTTTCCTTCTGCTCGTTGGTCAACACGGCAAGCGAGGCCGCGAGTCCGTTGTAAACCACCGCCTCGACCTCCAGTTGCAGCCCCTTCACGGCGCGCACGGCGTTGTGAATGCGGTTGGTGTTGCCGTGCACCACGTGGACGTCCACCTCGAGCCGCGCGCCCAGCATGCCGACAGGATTGGTCACCCCGGTCTGGCCGTCCACGACGAAGTGCTGGCGGATGGCGTGGATGATGGAGTTCTCGGCCGGCAAATTCACCGACTTGGCATTTTTCACCACGTCGTCCACGTCGTCCTGCGTGATTTCGCGGTCCGCCGACACAACGGGATGCACGCCGTGATTGGTGAAGCCGCGGAGGTGGCCGCCGGTCACGCCGAGGTAAACGCTGCGGATTTCCACGTCGGCCATCGCCTCGGCCTGCACGATGGCTTCGCGGATGGTTTCCTCGGCCGCCGGGGCATCGACAATTTCGCCCTTGCGCACGCCGCGCGACGGCGCCTGCCCGATGCCGATGATGTTCAGGGCCCCTTCGTCGCTCAGTTCGCCGACGACGGCGCAAACCTTGGACGTGCCAATTTCGAGGCCGACGATGATGGAGGATGAATCAAACATTGCGTCTGCGGGTGCGGGTGGGTTTGACCGGCTTGGGCGTCGGTGCGGGCACAGCGCTCGCTTCGAGCCAGGTCGCGGGAATATTGTTCGGAACCGCCAGATCGAGTGTGGCAATCGCGCGGCGATAGCGCATGCCCTGGTCATAAATCTCGCGCCAGCGCAGCAGTTGCTGGTCGAGTTCCCGCAGGCCAAAGGTGATCTCGCTGCCCTGCCCCGTGGTGGCCACGAGCACGTCCGGCGATGTGACATCCACGCGTTTCAAAACCACCAGCGCCGCCATGGGCGATTCGTTGAATTTGGCGATCAATTCCAGCGCCGCGCGCACCTGGGGCGACTCGACCCGCCGGCCGGTCTGCAGTTCATAGATGTTGACGCCCGTCAGCACCGGCAACGGCTCCTCGGGCTGCCCCAGCGGCGTCGTGCGCAGGCGCGGATCCAGCGGCAGCATGACGTAGCCTTCGGCGTCCAGCTGCATCGCCACCACCTGCAGTCCGCCGCCCGGACGCGGCCGGGCGACGTTGACCTCCGCGACGGCCTGGCGTTCCGTGACGCGGATGCGCAACACCCGCGGCAGCACGCGTTCCACCGTCACCGACTGGATGACGGGCACCAGTTCGAGGTCGCGCTTCACGTGCGCGAGGTCCAGCGCCATGAGGTTGTCGCCGATTTTCACCCCGGCCCAGCGCTTGATTTGATCGGGCAGGATGACGCCATCCGTGCGCGCATCCACTTCCGCGATGGAAAAGGCGGGGTTCTGGTAAACGAGCTCGTTGACCGCGAGTAAACCCGCGCGCCAGAGCAGGTAAAAACAGAAGACCGTGCCAAAGAGGACGCTCAAGCCGATGGCCAGGGCCCGGGTGCGCGTGGCCCGCGCCTGATCGGAGCGCAGCTTGACATCGAGCACGGTGCCGCCGTGCAAACGCCGGTTGCGGGCTTTTCGTTTGAACCACATTTTAAATTTCACAATGCCGCCGCCATGGCGCGCGCCATCGCGAGTTCCACCATGCGCTGGCACAGCGCCTCATAAGTGAATCCCGCCGCCGCGGCCGCCTTGGGCAGCAGGCTGGTTTCGGTCATGCCGGGCAGGGTGTTGACTTCGAGCACCACCGGCTCCCCCGCCGCGGTGACCATGACATCGACGCGCGCATAATCCCGGCCGCCGACTGCTCGAAACGCGCCCAAGGCCGCCGACTGCACGCGGGCGGTCGTCTCGGCATCGAGCGGGGCCGGGCACAGGTAATCCGTTTCGCCCTTCGTGTATTTGCTGCGGTAATCGTAGGCGCCAGAATGCGGACGCACCTCGACCACCGGCAGGGCGCGGTCGCCCAGAATGCCGACCGTGCATTCCGCGCCGATGATGCGCGGCTCGACGAGCAGGTGGGAATCGTGCTTGAACGATTCCTTCAATGCCGCCGGCCAGTCCTCGACGCGATCGACAAATTGCAGGCCGACACTGGAACCCTGGCGCACGGGTTTGACGACCACCGGCGGCGTCCAGTTCTTCGGCCACGGCGTGTCGGGCGAATCCAGCAGCAGCGATTTGGCCACCGGCACGCCGGTCGCCGCACAACGGTTCTTCGTCATCACCTTGTCAAACGCGATGCGGCTCGCCTCGGCGCCGCACCCCGTGTAGGGCACGTTCATGTGATCCAATTCCGCCTGCACCGTGCCGTCCTCGCCGTAGGTGCCATGCAACGCGAGGAAAACCAGGTCGGTGTGATCCGGCAGGGTCCAGTGGCAGGGCTGCGGGTCGAGTTCGGTGACCCGGTGCCCAAGCGAGCGCAGGGCGCGCGCCACGGCGGCGCCGGAGGCCAGCGACACCTCGCGTTCCGCACTCGGGCCGCCCAGCATGACGGTAATGTTCCAGGCCTGCGTCATACTCCGTCTCCAATGATTTGCACTTCGGTTTCGAGTTCAATGCCGCGCTCCGCGCGCGCTTTGGCCTTGACCAGTTCGATCAGCCCCAGCACGTCCGCCGCGGTCGCGGTGCCGTCGTTGACGATGAAATTGCCATGTTCTTGCGACACCCTGGCGCCGCCCACCCGCGTGCCCTTCAAGCCGAGTTCATCCACCAGCCGGCCCGCCGGAATCGCTGCCGGGTTCTTGAACATGCAGCCGGCGCTCGGCGCAGCGGGCTGCGACGCCCAGCGCTTCTGGCTGAACTCGTTCATGCGCGCTTCAACCACCGATCGTTCGCTGCCCTGCCCTTGCAGCACGGCGCTCACGGCGATATGCGTCTTGAAAAACGGGCAACTGCGATACAGCGAAGGCACGTCGGCCGCCGCCAGCTCCTGCACCGCGCCGGTGTAATCCAGGCAACGCAACGAAGCCAACACGCGGAACATTTCGCTGCCGTAGGCGCCGGCATTCATGCGCAACGCGCCGCCCACACTGCCGGGAATGCCCTCCAGAAATTCCAGCCCCGCAAGGCCGTGCCGCTTCGCCTCGATGGCCACGGCCTTCAAGCGCGCGCCGGCGCCGCAGATCAGCCGGTCGCCCGCCACCTCCACCCGCGCAAAGTGCGGCTGCGCGAGGCAAAGCACGAGGCCACGCACGCCGCCGTCGCGCACGAGCAAATTTGAGCCGCGACCAAGGACGAACACCGGCAGCGCCTCGGCCTGCGCAAATTGCAGGGCCGCCGTCAAGTCGGCTTCGTTTGCCGGCTCCACGTAGAGGTCCGCCGGACCGCCGACCCGGAGCGTGGTGCGTTTGGCCAGCGGCTCTTGCGCGCGCACAACCGAGCCGGGCGACAAGCCGGCCGCCAGTCGTTGAGCGAGTTCTCCGGGTGCCCGCATAGAATCCGCTACCGTCGTGCTCATGCCGCCACCTCCAATTCGTGGGCGGGACTGCGCGGCGGGCGCGCCGGACCGGCCACCGTTGGACTCGTTGGGAGGTTGGACCGCTGTGAAACTGGCAACGTCGTCAAAATCTGCGTCGCAATGTCCGCCGCCGCATTGGGCGCATGCCAGCGCGCGAGCGCCGCCTGCATTTCCTGACGGACCGGGCCAGGCGCCATGAGTTCCTCCAACGCGCGCACCAACTGTTCCGGAGTGGCCGTCGTCTGGTCGAGCCGGCGTGCCGCACCACTTTGCTCCAGGGCCGCGGCGTTGAAATGTTGATGATTGTCGGCGGCCGTGGGCAACGGCACCAGCACGGCCGGCAGGCGCAAGGCGGCGAGTTCCGCCAGGGAGGAAGCCCCCGCGCGGGTCACGGCCACGTCGGCCGCGCCGAGCGCCAGTTCCATCCTGCTCAAGAATGGATGCACCAGCGCTGTCAAGCGGACGGAGCCATAGGCGGCACGCACCTTGTCGCCGTCGTTCGGTCCGGTCAGGTGGAGCCACTGCCATTGGGGTGCGGTGCGCGCCAGCCGCGGCAGCGAACGCAGCAGGAGTTCGTTCACGCCGCTGGCCCCCTGGCTGCCGCCCATCACGAGCACCACGGGCCGTTGGGGATCCAGGCCAAGTGCCCGCCGACAGGCGGCGGAATCCTGCGGTTGAAATTGCGGGCGAACGGGCGTTCCCGTCAAAACGGTCTGGCGGGTTTTCAAGCGCGCGGCAGCCTCGGGGAAGCCGAGGAAGGCCGTATCCACCCACCGCGCCAGCAGCCGGTTCGCCCGGCCAGGAACCGTGTTCGACTCATGCAAAAAGGTGCGGGCACCGGCCCGACGCGCCGCAAGCACCGGTGGAACGCTGGTGAATCCGCCCATAGCGAGCGCCGCGTGCGGTGAAGTGGACTGGAAGAGTTGGCGCGCGGCGAAATACGAACGCACAAAGCCGCGGCAAAAGGCCAGCCGGCTGCCGCGTTGCAGGGCGACCGCGGGCAGAGTCACCGCCGCGAACTCCGGCGCAGCCTGCAGCGCCTGCTGGTCCACGTCCTTGGGCGAGACCAGCAAGGTGACAGCACAACCGCGTTGAGCCAGCTGTCGCGCCACGGCGAGGCCGGGGAACAGATGACCACCCGTGCCGCCACAGGCAATGGCGATCCGGGGTGCGTTGTCCGGCGTCTGGCTCATGCGGTGCGGGGAGCAAAAGGGTTGTCGGGCGCCAGCACGGTAGCCGGTTCCGCCACGGATTCCCGGGCCTGACGCGCCACGCTGAGCAACACCCCGATGCAGGTCAGCATCATCAGCAGGTTGGATCCGCCATAACTGATGAACGGCAGCGGCAGGCCCTTGTTGGGCAGCGCGCTCGTCACCACGCCAATGTTGATGAACGCCTGAAAACCAATGAGGAAGGTGATGCCGGACCCCAGCATCAGGCCGAAGTTGTCGCGGGCGTGCAACGCAATGTAAATGCCGCAGATGATGATGAGCACGAACGCCAGCACCACCAGCATCGTGGCCACCAAACCAAGTTCCTCGCCGATGATGGAGAGAATGAAATCGGTGTGGTGCTCCGGCACGAAACCGAGCTTTTGCCGGCCGTTGCCCAGACCGAGGCCAAACCAGCCGCCGGAACCCAGCGCCAGCATTGCCTGATACGCCTGATAGCCGACGCCCGACTTGTTCTCCTCCAGATAGAGCCATGCAAAGATGCGTTTCATCCGCATCGGGTCGTGCCACAGCGAGAGTCCCAGACCGGCACCGCCGAGCAACGCCGGCACGGCAAAATACTGCCAGCGCACACCCGCGATGAGGAGCATCACGGAAATCACGCCCGCCATGAGAATCGTTGTGCCGCGGTCGGGCTCGATGAAAATCAGCATCAAGGCTGGCGCGACAATCAGGCCCGGAATGATGATGCCGCGCTTCCAGATGCGCATCTGGCGTTGGTAGCGTTCGCAATACCAGGCGAGCACCACGATGATGGCCAGCTTGGCGAGTTCGGAAGGTTGAAGCCGGAGGCCACCGTAACCCAGCCAGCGCCGTGCGCCGTTGACGCGCAGGCCCACATGCGGCACCAATACCAACGCCAGGAGGATCAGCACGAAAATCATCAACGGCCATGCGAAGCGCCGCAAGAGCGCGTAATCAATCGACGCCATGGCGACGCACCCCACCAGTCCCAGGCCGCACCAGATCAATTGCATCACCAGGTAACGCGCCCCCACCTGGGTCATGCTGGAGCTGTAGAGCATCACCATCCCCAACGCGAGGAGGGCGGCAACGCAAAAAACCAGCAATGTGACGGCAACCTTCATACCTCTCTCGACCACCGGCTGCCGGGCCGGTGCGCCCGGCAGCCGGTGGGAGAACCAAAGGATTACTGACCCGCAGGCGGTGCGGTGGGCGGCGGCACCATCGGAGCCGGCTGGGCCGTGGGCGGCGGCATCGTCGGAACGACGGGCGCCGGCGCCGGCTTGGGCGGCAGCTTTAATTTCTGGCCCACCTTGATCCGGTCGGTGGACAAATTGTTCAGTGACTTGAGTTCGCTGATTGTGGTGCCGTGACGCGAAGCAATGCGCGAGAGCGTGTCGCCGGATTTCACCGTGTAAGTGTTCGCGTCGCTGCTGGTCGCCATCGGCACCGCCGAGGTGGTCGGCGCCGCCGAGGGCGCGGGCAGATTGATCTTCTGGCCGATCTTCAGCCGGCGCGGATCCACGCCGGGATTCGCTTCCTGAATCGCCTTCAGGCTCGTGCCGTTTTGCTTGGCGATGGTGTAGAACGAATCCCCCGCTTTGATGACGTATTCCGAACCGCCCGCCGTCGTCGGCGGCGTCATCGGCACCGGTGTGACCCCGGTGGTCGGCGGCGGCGTCACCTGCGTGGTCGGCGGCGGGAGCGGCACTTCGGGCGGCAAAGCCACATTGGACGTCACGTCCGGCGGGAGCATGTTGGTGTCTGCGGGCGGCAGCGTGTTGGTGTCCATCATGGGCACTTCCGGCGGCAGGTCGGTGTTTTCCTGGGGCACTTCGCGCTTGCATCCCTGCGTCATGAGCAACGCCATCAAAGCGGCAACATGAACCGCAAGGACCGAAAAGAAGGCGATTTTGACACGACTGCGACCGGCCTGCTTGGCGTCGCTCGCAGGCGATTCGGGTGAGAACAATGGATGGCTATTCATTTGGCGTTGGCGCTCGAGAGCGTCCTTTCTCTGAGGTGTATTGGTATTGTTGTTTGATTTCCTTCGCCCGGCATCTTGACCTCAAAAGTCCGGGCAAAACTGTTTGCTAAATTGCGCTTTCCGCGGCCTCCGACTGACTGTCCGAGGTCAATCCACCATGCATGTTGGGGTTGGCCTCGGGCGCACCCCCATATATGGATTTGACCGCCTGACAAAAGACTTCGCCGCGATGCTGATAATCACGGAACTGGTCGAAGCTTGAACAGGCGGGCGATAACAGAACCACATCCCCTGCTGATGCGTGTCGCGCCGCTTCGGACACAGCTTCTAACAGTGAACCGAGGGGGGTGCAAGGAGTAAACAACCCCCACGCCGCGCGAAGATTTTCCGCCTCTTCGCCGATCAAAAATGCGCCCTTGACGCGGGCGCTCAACAGCGGTCCAGCGCCGTGGTAATCAAGGCCTTTGCCGCGTCCGCCCGCGATCAGCCATACGTTGGGCTGGCCGCCCGCGCCGGGCCGGACCGTGCGCAACGCCTGCAACGTGGCATCGAGATTGGTCGCCTTGGAATCGTTGATGAATTGCACGCCGTTCGCTTCGGCCACCGCTTCAAACCGGTGCGGCCCGGCCGCATACGACTTGACCGCGTCCACCATCGCTTCGAGCGGCACGCGCAGCGCATGACCGACCGCCAGTGCAGCCATGAGATTTTCCGCATTGTGCGGCCCGCACAGCCGGCATTGGGCCATGTCCAGCAACGGTCCCTCCCAGTGCGGCATCCGGCTGAGAATCAAACCTCGATCCAGGAAAATATCCGCCGTGGCATCGGTGGCGCTGAATGTGACCAGCTTGGAGGGCACCTCCAGTTTCAAGCTGCGCATCCGGACCATTGCTTCACTTTGAACAATCGCCCAGTCAAATGCCTGTTGATTCACAAACACCCGGGCCATCGTGCGGACGTATTCGTCCGCCGTCGCATAGCGGTTCAAATGATCCGAGCCCAGATTCAACAACACCGCCACGGCCGGACGAAAGAACTCCACCCGCTCAAGCTGCTGGACCTTGACCTGCAGGATTAGATGATCCAGTTCCTTGGTTTGTTCCACCGCTGAACACACCGGACGCGAACGCTGCCCGGCGGTCAACGTTCGCCGATGTGCGGCCGTCAAAAGGCACTCAATCAATTCCGCCGTGGTGCTCTTGCCATTGGTTCCCGTCACCGCCAGCGTGAGACACTTGGCCAGCCGGTAGCCGAGTTCCAGTTCGCCAATCACCGGAATCGCACGGTCCAGGACATCGCGATACAACGGCGAGTTCGGCAGCACCGCCGGCGCCACCACCGCCAGTTCAAACGCCCCCGCCGGCGCGGTTGTGGCTCCCAGATGCACAGCCACACCTTCCGTCCGCAGCGCAGCCGTGTTGGCCTGCAACGCGGCCGTGTCAGCCCCGTCCACGCCAACCACGCGCGCGCCGGCCTGTCGCAGCAGGCGACACGCCGCCCGCCCGCGGCCACCGAGGCCGACCACGAGGATGTTTTTGTCAGTCAAGTCCAGCATGCCTTGCCCATCAACGAATCTTCAACGTGCTCAACGCCACCACGGCAAAGAGAAAACAAAGGATGTAAAACCGCGCCACCACCTGGGATTCATACCAGCCCTTCATTTCAAAATGATGATGCAGGGGCGCCTTGAGGAAGATGCGCCGGCCCGTCCCGTAGCGCAGCCGGGTGTATTTGAACCACCCGGTCTGCAGCATCACCGACGTCGCTTCCATCACGAACACGCCACCTGCGATGACCAACACGAACGGCTGATGAATGAGCACCGCGATGATGCCCAGCGCGCCGCCCAACGGCAGCGAGCCGGTATCGCCCATGAACACCTGCGCGGGATGACAGTTGAACCACAGGAATCCCAGCCCGGCGCCAATCATCGCGCCGCAAATCACCGTCAATTCCCCCGCCCCGGCCACGTAGGGAATTTGCAAATAGCTGGCGGTTTTGAAATTGCCGGCCAGATACGTCAGGAACAGGAACACAAACGAAACGATCAGCGTGCAGCCAATGGCCAGCCCGTCAAGCCCGTCGGTGAGGTTGACCGCATTGGAACTTCCCACAATCGTGAACACCGTGAGGATGACGCCCAATGTCGCCACGCCGGTCAGCACCGGATGCTTCTCGAACGGCACCATGATCTCCGTCACGAGCTTCGTCGTGGACGGATTCGCCCAGAGATAAATCCCGATGAACGCCGCCAGCGCAAACTGCACGATCAGCTTCACGTGCGACGCCGCGCCGCCGCCGCTTTGCTTGGTGATCTTCGCGTAGTCGTCGTAAAATCCGAGCCCGCACAGCACCGCCACCGACAGCAACGTCAGCAGCACGAGCGGATTCAACTGCGCCCACAGCAACGCCGTGACGTCGAGCGCGCCGATGATGAGAATGCCGCCCATCGTGGGCGTGCCGCGCTTGCTCAGGATGCGCGCCTTGAGGTCGCCCCCGACCTCCGCCTTGTCCGCGTAATCCTGGCCGAACTTCAAACCCTTCAGCCACCGGATGACCGCCGGCCCGAGCACGAGGCTGAGCAGCAATGCCGTGATGGCCGCGCCCGCCGTGCGGAACGTGATGTAGCGAAACAGGCGCAGCCCCGACAGGCGTTCCGCCCAGGCCGTGTCATGCACCGCGTCCAGCAACCATTGTGTGAGCGAGTAAAGCATCAGTTCTTCAGGGCCGGTTCGAGCTGGCGCAACTGCTCGGTGATTCGTTCCAGCCGCGCCGCCCGCGAGGCCTTCAACAACAGCAGGTCCCCCGGCTTGAGAAAATTTTTCACGGCCCCCGCGGCCGATTCGACGTCCGCGAATTCCAGCACGCGATGCAGCCCGGCCGCGCGCGCGCCCTCCGCGGTCCAGCGCGCCTGTTTGCCGACGGCAATCAACTGGCCAATGCCCAGTTCAGCGGCACGCCGGCCAACTTCACGATGAGCGGCTTCGGTGTGCGCGCCCAACTCGGCCATGTCGCCCAGCACCGCCACGGTCCGGCCCTTGCACGGCAGTTCCGCGAGCGTTTGCAACGCGGCAAGCACCGAATCGGCGTTCGCGTTGTAGGCGTCGTCCAACACGCGCACGCCGCCTTGTTCGAACAGTTGCAGGCGCATCTTCGCCGGTTTGCACTCCGCGAGGCCGCGTTGCAATTCCGCCGCCGTCAGGCCCAGTTCGGCGCCAAGCGCCAGGGCGAACAACGCGTTATTAACCTGATGACGGCCGAGCAGATTCACCCGGTAATCACCGTTGAATTCCGGCCGGGGCGCCGTCACCCGGAACGTCGCGCCGTCCTTGCTCAAACGCGCCCACGCAGCGCGCCAGTCGTTCGCCTCACCAAACCCGACGCGCACCACGCGCGCCCGGCTGCGGGCCGCCAGCCGGGCCGCGAAGGCATCGTCGCCGTTCAGGACAAGCGTGCCATCCGCAGGCAGCGCTTCCGCCAGCGCGCCTTCCTCCTGAGCGACGCCGGCGAGGTCGCCGAAAAATTCCAGATGCTCGCGGCCGACGTTGGTGATGACGCCGAAACGCGGCTGAATCATTTGCAGCAGCGGCCGGAGTTCGCCCGGATGATTGGTGCCCGCTTCGAGCACCGCCGCCTGATGGCTCGCGTCCACGCGCAGCAGGGTCAGCGGCACGCCAATGTCATTGTTGAAGCTCGCCTCGCTCCACACGGTGGCCAACCGCTGGCGCAACACCGCGGCGATGAGTTCCTTGGTGGTCGTCTTGCCGTTGGAGCCGCCGACCGCGATGAAGGGAAACGCAAAGTCACGCCGATACGCCGCGGCAATTTGCCCCAGGGCCGCCCGCAGGTCCGCCACTTCGATCACGGCGCAAGATTGCGGGTCCGCGGGCGCGCGGCCGGTCCGCACAAGCACAGCCGCGGCCTTTTTCACCACGTCCGGCAGAAAGTCGTGGGCATCGAACCGTTCGCCGGCCAGCGCGATGAACAAATCCCCCGCCTGCACCTGGCGCGAGTCGGTGCACACGCGTTGCACCAGCCGCCCGGCATCACCCGCAACGATTTTTCCGCCGCAGGCTTCGGTGATAAATTTTAACGGACGAGCTTCCACAGGTTTGCTTCAGATTCAATTGCCCTCTCCACCCCGGCGCACTGTCAGGCGGATGGCTTCGACGTCGCGTCCGGCGCGAGCCAGTGGCTGCTGGCCAGCGAAGGATGCGTCGGCACCGGACGACCGTTGGCCCAGGTTGGCTTCGGCGCCCCGTGTTCCACGTCCACCACCACCGGTTTGTCGGGACGGACCGGCGACCGGCGCGGCGCGGCGCCTTCCGTGACGGCGGCGGCAAACAACCGGTGCGAGATTTGCATCTGGGTGTTCATGGGCGTCCTGGGTTTAGTCGTTTACCAACCGGGCGGAGGCCGTCCGGATCGGACGGCCTTCCGCTCCGGCGTCGAACACTCCCGGCTTTCCGGGCTCCTCCGCTCGGTCGGGCCGGATGTTCAAATAGCTGGCGGCGCGTTCCGCAATTTCATGAAAGATGGGAGCGGCCGTCTGACCGCCGTAGTAACTGCCCTTGGGCTGATCCAAAACGACGGAAATGCACAGCTCGGGATTGTCCGCCGGGAAAAAGCCGATGAACGAGGCGAAGTATTTTCCGGAAACGTAAGTGCCGTGTTCCACCTTCTGGGCGGTGCCCGTTTTGCCGGCCACGGTGTAGTGGTCCAGGGCCGCCTTGGGGGCCGTGCCCTCCGGCGTGGGCACGGTTTTCAGCGCCTGCACGATGTCCCGGCAGGCTTCTTCACTGACGACCCGCCGCACCGGCTGCGGCGCATACTTGGCCAGCACGGTTCCCTGCGCGTCCTCCAACCGGTCCACCAGCATGGGGCGCATCAGGACGCCCTTGTTGGCCAGTGTCGCCATCGCCATCGCCATCTGCAACCGCGTGACACCGATGCCGTGCCCCATGGGAATCTGGGCGATCGAAACCTTGCTCCAGCTTTTCGGCGGATACACGAGGCCGGAGATTTCACCCGGCAGCGAAATCCCCGTGCGGTCGCCAAAGCCGAAGGTGCGAATGTAGTTGTAGAGCCGGTCCTCGCCCAGCGCGATGCCGATCTTGGCCGCCCCGATGTTGGACGATTTGGTGATGATCTGCTCGACGGTCAGATTGCCGTAGGATTCGTGGTCGTGCAGCACGCGGCCGCCATAGGCAAAATGACCGTTCTCGCAGAAGAACGAATCGGAAAGCCGCACGACCTTTTCGTTCAAGCCGCCGGACACAACCACGATCTTGAAGGTCGAGCCCGGCTCCATGATGTCGGAAATGACGCGGTTGCGCCGGTCGTCCGGCGTGGACGCGCCGAGGTTGTTCGGGTCAAACGTTGGCAGCGTCGCCATGGCCAGGATTTCGCCTGTGCGCGGCCGGACGACAACCCCGCAAATGCTGATGGGCGAGAATTTCTGCATGCCCTCCTGCAGGGCGTTCTCGACGATGTTTTGAATGACCGAATCAATCGTCAGCACGACGTTGCAGCCGTCATGCGGTTCGACGTCCTGGTCGCGCAGCCAGACAACTTCGTGCTTGCGGTTGTCGGTTTCGGTGATGCGCCAGCCGCGCACGCCGCTGAGCTTGGAGTTGAGCGCGCGTTCGATGCCATACATGCCGGTCGTCTCAATGATCCGCTCGCCGTTGTATTCCTTTTCTGCGGTGCCCACGTAACCGAGCACGTGCGCCGCCAGTTGCTGGTTGGGATACACGCGCAACTGGTCGTCAAGCGAATCGGCGAAGACCGCCTTGCTGCGCAGGTCGCGCAGGAAGGTGCGCTCGGACTTGGACAGGTGGTTTTCATCGACGCTGAAATTGAGATGCGCCATGGCCTCCTGAACCTTCTGCCAGGTCTCGACCGGCACCTTGCGCTTGAGCACAACGTAGCGGTTGGTGATGACCTGACCGGACTGGTTCGTGCGCACCTGGGGCAGCAGCCGGGCGTAGAGTTCGTTGGCATCGAGCTGCAACACCGGCGCCACGGCGCGGGCCACGTCCGCCTGCCGGTTCCCCAGCAGCACCGGATCGGCACAGACGGTTTTAACAAACACGCTCGTCGCCAGCAGATTGCCTTTGACGTCCAGAATGTCGCCGCGGCGCGCCTCACGGAGGAATTCGCGCTGCGTATTTTGCTGGGCGAGCTGGGCCAGTTCATCGTGGCGCAGCACCTGCAAATCCACCAGTCGGTAGATGAGCCCCGCGAAGCCGAGGCCCAGCAGGAGCACCAGCATCAGCACGCGGAAAAATTGCAGTCGTTTGGCCATGATCAAAGCCACCAGCCGCCCGCGGCCATCGGTTCCTCATCCGACGGCGACACGGGCGGCGGGGCAAAAGTGCTAAGGTGTTTTCGGGTCGTTCGGGCGCGCGCCGGCCACCCGGGCGCGTTGCCGGCCACCCGCGGCGGCCGGTTCCTCATCCGACCGCGGCGCGGGTGGCGGCAAAAAAGTTTCATACAATCAGGGCACGGCCAGCGTCCCTTGACGCGCCGCATACTGGGTTTCGTGCGCGGGTTCGGGCACGGCCGGCTCCGGCGCGGGCTCGACCAGGCGCATCACCTGCATGGGCGCCGCCGGCACGAGGCCGAGATTCAGCTCCCGCACGCGACGTTCAAGCTGCGGCGGCGACTGCAGCATGGCGAGCTGCTTGCGCAGCTTTTCATTGCTGAGCTTCAACTCGTCCAGGCGCTGCTCGCGCTGCTTGATCTGCTTGGCCAGGTTGTCGATCTGGCTCTTCTGCCAGACGTAACCGACGCCTGAACCGCCAATGAGCATGCACAGCACAAACGCCCGCAGCGCCGGTCCGAACCGGACCGCCGCCGTTTGATGTTTGCGATTGCGTGCCATTTTAAATTTTCTCCATCACCCGCAACTGCGCGCTGCGGCTGCGCGGGTTCTCCGCCAGTTCGGCGGCGCCCGGCAAAATCGCCTTGCGACTCACCCACCGAACTTCCGGCGGCCGCGCCCGGCGCAACTCGGGGATGTCCACGTCCCCG
>DASTWL010000071.1 GCA_035765895.1 Verrucomicrobiia bacterium
GGGATAAGAAGAAGGCGGAGATGGCGGCTCGACTGCGAAAAGAGACGACGATGAGCTGGCCGTGGATAGCCAGGCGGCTGGCGATGGGGCATTGGCGCACCGCAGCCAACGCGGTGCGTGCGCGAACGGTAAAATGAATGCGAATATACCATTAGTAATCTCTGACCCCTTTATGACCCCTTTATGACCCCTTTATGACCCCTTTATGACCCCTTTACTGACCCCTTTACTGACCCCTTTACTGACCCCTTTAGGTGAGTGATATGAGGTGGTATCTATTCTTTATAGTCATTGCAGCCGCGTCATTATTGGTGTTTTGGCGATTAGAGGCATATAAAAAGGTTAATGCTCATCAGGTAGTTCGAACTCGGTCTGACTTGGTGGTTGTCGAAGATGCGATTAAGCTACTCGATGCGTTGGATCCGAAAGCAATACTGCAGCTTTCTGGTAGTAATAATGTGAATGCCTTTATATTATTCAATATGCTCTCATCGACGAATGAAGACGTCCCTCTGCTTCAGTCGCGTTCCGACTGGAAAGCGCGAGGTGCCGTTCTTGATAGATGGGGCAGTCCAATTCGCATCAAAGTGACAATTTTAAGAGAGAATCCGCGCATCACATCAATTGAACTTAGGAGTATTGGTCCTAATAAATTAGACGAGAATGGTTTAGGAGATGATATTGTTAACCCCGAATTTGTTCTAAAAGGTGTCACCCATTAGCGTGGGCGGTCAAACGCAAAAACAGATTTCCGGCAGCCAGCTCTTCTTCTTTCCTTAAAAGCTGTCTTTGTCTTTGGCCGTTTTGGCGGGCGGCGTTCAAGGCCTGATTCCTTCCTGTCATTTCGGTCGTTGTTGGCGGATGCGGCCTTCCCGCCAGGGAAGGCGATCCGTTCAGTCACCCATCTGGTTCCAGCGTGTCGCGTCCGGCCTGGGTGACAGTCCGGTCGGCGGTGCGTGGACTTTCGTCCCCACATCGCGCACGCCCTCCTCCCGCTTCTCCGGGAGCCAGAAAACATTCAGTGCCAAACCGTGTTCATTCAGTGGGGCATGACTTGTGGCTCGCGTCGCCTTCGGGCTTCGCGTCCATAAACGGTAAACGTAAACGGGTCGTAAACGGATCGGTTCTTGATATTGAGATATTGGCGGGAGGGGTGGAGTTTCTGGCGCAGGGCGCGGACGCTGCGAGTGGAATTTCCGGAAGCGGTCGCTCACGTGATGAACCGGAGTGACCGGCGGGCGCGATTTTTTTGGAGGACGCTGCAAACAACCCGGCGGCTACGACATTATTCGAACCGCACTAAACTTTCGGCATTTCCGGATCGAACGCGTCGGCCCACGCATGAATGCCGCCGGCCACGCTCTTCACGTTCTTGAACCCGTTTTCCTTCAGGAACTGGACCAGCCGCATGGAGCGTCCGCCGGATCGGCAGTGGATGTAATACGTTTCCGTCGGGTCCAGCTCATCGAGGCGCAGTTGCAGTTCGCTCAAGGGGAGAAACATCACGCCGGGGATGTGCGCCGCGGCGTATTCATCGGGTTCGCGGATGTCCACCACCTTGATGCCGAGCGTGCAGTCGTCGAGGGCGTGCTTCATGTCGTGAACGGAAACTTCGTCGGGATGCATGGGGGGTTTGGCGTTGGCCGGCTGGGTGCCGCAGAATTGTTCGTAATCGATCAGTTGCGTGATGGTGGGGTGCTCGCCGCAAATCGGACAGTGGGGGTCCCGGCGCAGCCGCAATTCCCGGAACCGCATTTCCATTGCATCGTAAACGAGCAGCTTCCCGAGCAATGGTGTGCCAATTCCGACTATAAGTTTCAAGATTTCCGTCGCCTGAATGCACCCGATGATGCCCGGTAAAACCCCGAGCACCCCGCCTTCGGCGCAGCTGGGCACGGAACCGGGCGGTGGCGGTTCGGGATACAAACAGCGGTAACACGGGCCGCCCAAATGCGGGGCAAACACGCTCGCCTGGCCCTCGAAACGGAAAATGGAGCCGTAAATGTTGGGCTTTTTGAGCAGCACGCAGGCGTCGTTGGTCAGATAGCGCGTGGGAAAGTTGTCGGTGCCGTCCACCACAATGTCGTAGGGCTGGATGAGATCGAGGGCGTTGGCGCTGGAAATGCGTTCTGGATGCAGCACCACGTTGACATGCGGATTGAGGCGCTGGATGGCGTCCCGGGCGGATTCAGTCTTGGCGCGGCCAACATCGCCGGTGCCGTGCAACAACTGCCGCTGCAGGTTGCTTTCGTCCACGGTGTCAAAGTCCACAATGCCCAACTGGCCGACGCCCGCGGCCGCCAGATACATGAGGATGGGCGAGCCCAGTCCGCCGGCGCCGATGCACAGGACTTTGGCCGAGGAAATTTTCTTTTGTCCCGACAGCCCCACTTCGGGCAGCATGATGTGCCGCGAGTAGCGGCGGATTTCGTCACGAGTCAAATCCATAACCAAGAAGCGTTGCGAACCTAAGTGCAAAAAAAACGGAAAGCAAGTCACGCCGCCCCGCTTCCGGTGACGCGACGGGCCACCGCCGTCGCCCGTTTGGCGGCAACCACGGAAGGGCGGGCGATCCGCCGGGCGGCCGCGTTCATTGCGGCGCAATGCCCGCTGCGGCCGACCCTGGCAATCGTGCTGGGCAGCGGCTTTCACCACGTGGTGGGTGAATTGCAGGTGGAAGCACGGGTGGCGTATCGTCGCCTTCCGGGTTTTCCGCGTCCCACCGTGGCGGGACATGCCGGCGAGCTGTTGCTCGGCAAACTGGGCGGCACGCCGGTCATGGTTCTGAGCGGGCGGGCGCATTATTACGAAGGGCACGCGTTGAGCGTGGTCACGTTCGCGATGCGGGTGCTGGCGGCGTGCGGCGTGCGCGACGTGCTGCTGACCAACGCGGCTGGCGGCCTCAACCGTGCGTTCCGGGCCGGCGACTTCATGGTGCTGACGGACCACATCAATTTCATGGGCGTCAATCCGCTGCGGGGCCCGGCGCTGCCGGACTTGCCGCGTTTTGTTGATCTCACGACCGCCTACGATGCCACGCTGAGCCGGGCTTTGCGGCGCGCCGGCAAGGCCTGCCGGTTGCGGCTGCATCAGGGCGTTTATCTGGCGGTGTCGGGCCCCAGTTACGAGACGCCGGCTGAGATTCGGGCGTTTGCGACCTTGGGCGCGGACGCCGTCGGCATGAGCACGGTGCCCGAGGTGATTGTGGCCCGCCAGGTCGGCCTGCGCGTGGCTGCGGTGTCGTGCATCACCAATCTGGCGGCGGGCCGGACCCGCCAGCCGTTGTCGCATGACGAAGTGCTGGAAACGGCCGAACGTGCGAAATTCGCCGCGGCACAGTTTCTGCGCCATTTTGCTGAAAATTATGCCCAGAACCAAACTTGATCCCCTGATTGAGGCGGCTGCGGCGGCCCGGCAGCGCGCGGTGGCGCCGTATTCGAAGTTCCAGGTGGGGGCGGCAGTGTTGACCCGGCAGGGGGCAATTATTACCGGGGCGAACGTGGAAAGCGCCAGTTACGGGCTGACCTGCTGTGCCGAGCGGGTGGCGCTGTTCAAGGCGTTGACCGAAGGGCATCGCGACTTTGTCGGGGTGGCCGTGGTGGCGCGGGCGCCCGGCGGCCCGATGCCGTGCGGGGCGTGCCGGCAGCTGCTGGCTGAATACGCGCCGCAGGCGGAAGTTCGCGTGGCCGACAGCCGGTCCCTGGGTTCGGTTCGCACGTTTGCCATGGCCGGGCTGCTGCCGGCCGCGTTCCTGAGTGTGCCTCAGAAAGGAACCCCGCGCCGCAAACGGTGAGGTTCGCGATGATGTGTGACGGAAGCATTTGATGAAGCCAAGCGACTTCTTTGTCCTGGATGGCGCGGGCTGGCCGGCCTTGCTGGTGGATGAGGCGGGAACGATTCTTCGTTCCAACGCCGCCGCCGTGCAGTCCTTCGGGCCGGTCATTCAATCGTCCGGCTCACAACTCGCGGTCATCTGGGCGGCGGAAAACCCGCAGCCACCGGCCGGCTTTTTTGCCCACTGGGTCCAGACGCCCACGCCCACCGTCGCGTTGAAATTCAAGTGGAAGGCCGGCGGAGTCGCTTCGCACACGGTGTCGGTCTGCGCCCTGCAAAGTGAAATGCAGCGCTGCTTTCTGCTCCAGCTGCTCGGCGAAACCGCCAACGCCGATGCGCTCGTCGCCCAAAAGCAAAAACTGGACTGCGCGCTGCAACTGGCCCGCACCGTCTCGCTCGACTTCAACAACGCGCTGACCAGCATTCTGGGGCACACCTCGCTGCTCTTGGGAAAGCTGGAAAAGGACAATCCCGTCCGCGCTTCGTTGATGGAGGTGGAAAAATCCGCGGCCCGCGCGGCCGAGATTTCCAATGACCTGGCTTCCTTCAGCCGGCAGGAGAAGGAAACGCGGGCGCAGGCGTCGGGCAACCTCAACGAGCTCGTGCAGCGCTGCGTGGAGGTGTTCCAGCGAAAACCACCGCCGCCGGAAGTGAAATGGGTGTTGCACACGGAACGACGTTTGTTTCAAGCCCGCTTCGACGAAGCCAAGCTGCTGCAGGCGCTCACCAAAGTGGTCGAGAATGCGGTCGAGGCGATCGAGGGTTCCGGGCAAATCGGACTCACCACGCGCAACGTGGAATTGCAGGAGGCCACGAAGGATCGGGGCGTGCACCTGGCCGCCGGCAACTATGTCTGCATCGAGGTCGTGGACACCGGCAAGGGCATCGACCCAGACGTGTTGCCGCGTGTCTTTGAGCCGTTCTTCACCACGAAGCGCAACCACCGCGGGCTGGGGCTCGCCTGGGTTTATGGCATCGTCAGCAATCATGGCGGCGCCGTCGTGATTTCCAGCGCCGCGGGCGGCGGCACGTCCGTGCGGCTCTACCTGCCGGCCGAACAACGGCTGGTGCGGGAAGTCGCCGCGGGCGGCGCGGATTTGCGCGGCACGGAAACCATCCTGCTCGTGGATGACGAAGACCTCGTGCTGACGATGGGGCAGATGATTCTGAGCGAGTATGGTTACAAGGTGGTGACCGCGAATTCCGGCCAGCGGGCCCTGGAAATCCTGACCAAGGGCGAACCGCCCGTGCAGCTGCTGGTGACCGATCTGGTCATGCCCGGCATGAGCGGGCGCGAGCTGATGGAGCAGGCCCGGCAAATTGCCCCGGAAACGCGCATCTTGTGCACCAGCGGCTATGCCTGGCCGGCCAGCCGTGAAGGCGATCCGGCGTATTTGCAAAAGCCCTTCACGAGCCAGGAACTGCTGCTGAAAGTGAAGCACCTGCTGCACTGACTCCGGCCACCGCAAACCGTTTCTTTCCAGTCCACCCGGCCGCGGCCGCGGCCACGCAACGGCCACCCGGGCATTGGTTTCGGCCACCCAACGCATCAGGTCGTCTTGCGGGCTAATTACAGCCCATAGATAATCTTGTTGACTAATTTTAGTCATTTTTATATGCATGGTTCTTATGCAAATAGAGAGTCTTAAAGTTTTCTGCGATCTGACCGAAACGGAGAGCTTCACCAAGGCGGCGCAGATCAACGGCGTCACCCAGTCCGCGGTCAGCCAGCAGATCAGCTCGCTGGAACGCCAGTTCAAGTCGTTGCTGATCGAGCGCAGCAAAAAGAAGTTCCGCCTCACGCGCGAAGGACAGGTGCTCTACGAATACAGCAAGCAGATCATCGGCACCTACGACGCGCTGCACAGCAAGCTGCAGGAGATCAAGGACATCATTTCCGGCACCATTCGCGTGGCGACGATTTATTCGATTGGTCTGCACGACCTGCCGCCCTACGTGAAGCGCTTCCTCAAGTCCTACCCCACGGTCAACATTCACGTGGAATACCGGCGCGCCAACCAGGTTTACGAGGACGTGCTGGGCAACGTCGTCGATCTGGGGCTGGTGGCGTATCCGGTCAAGGACGCGAAGCTCGAAATGGTGCCCATCAAGCGCGATCCGCTGGTGCTCGTGTGCCATCCGCAGCACTCGTTTGCCAAGTTGAAGACGGTCAAATTGAAGACGCTGGCCAACCAGAAGTTCATCGGCTTCGAGCCCGACATTCCGACGCGCAAGGCGATCGACAAGGCGCTGCGCGAACATGGCATCGAGGTGAACCACGTCATGGAGTTCGACAACATCGAGACGGTGAAGCGCGCGGTGGAAATCGACGCGGGCGTGGCCATTGTGCCGCAGAGCACGATCGTGCAGGAGGTGCAGAAGCAGACCCTGGTGGCCATTGCCCTCGATGACGGCGAAATGTATCGGCCGCTCGCGGCGATTTACAAAAAGACGAAAGTGCTTTCGCCGGCCATGCGGCAGTTCATCTCGATTCTGAAAGAGGAATCGAAATAAGCATCTTCTCGGATTAAAGCCAAAACGCCGCCGGGCAGTCCCGGCGGCGTTTGCGTTCTGCGGTCCAAACTGGCCTACCGCAAATTATCCGGGTTGAGCGGCCGCAGATCCTTGGGCAGAAACTTTCCGTCCTTGCGGATCAATTCGCCGTCAAACCACACCTCGCCGCCGCCCCATTCCTTGCGCTGAATCAGGACCATGTCCCAATGGACGGCCGAGCGGTTGCCGTTGTCTGCAATCTCGTAGGCCTGGCCGGGCGTGAAGTGGAGCGATCCCGCAATCTTTTCATCAAACAGGATGTCGCACATCGGGTTCAGGATGTAGGGATTGAAGCCGAGCGAGAACTCGCCCACGTAGCGCGCGCCGGCGTCGGTGTCGAGGATTTCATTGAGCCGTTTGGTATTGCTGGACGTGGCCTCAATGATTTTCCCCTGCTTGAACACAAGCCGGACATTTTCAAACTTGGTTCCCGAGTAGAGCGTCGGCGTGTTGAACTGGATGACGCCGTTGACCGAATCCTTGACCGGACAGGAGAAGACTTCGCCGTCGGGAATGTTCAGCTTGCCCTCGCAGGTCTTGGCGCCAATGCCCTTGATGCTGAACGTCAGGTCCGTGCCCGGGCTGCGAAGGTGCACGCGGTCCGCCTTCAACATGCGGCGGTGGAGTGGAAGCATCGCCTTCGCCATCCGGCGGTAATCCATCGTGCAGACATCAAAGTAAAAATCCTCGAACGCCTCCGTGCTCATGCCCGCCGCCTGCGCCATGCTGGGCGTGGGCCAGCGCAACACCACCCAGCGCGTCTTGTTGACGCGGAAATTCTGCACCGGCCGCGTGACGGTGGTGTAGAGCGACATGCGGTCTGCGGGCACGTCGGAGTTTTCGTTGATGTTCCCGGCGCCGCGAATGGCGATGTAGGACTGAACCCGTTTCATCCGGGTCAGCTCCAGGTCGCGGATCAGGCCGGCCTGCGGTTTGGTGAGCCCCCGGAGCAGCTCGCGGGTGACGCGGGTGCGGCGGGTTTCCACGACGGGAATGCCGCCGGCCGCCCGGACGGCGCGGATGAGCTGCACGGTGAACTCATCCGGCACGTCGATCATGTCGAGGAAGACACGTTCGCCCTTTTTGATCTCCGTGGAATATCGAACCAGCAGGTTCGCCAGTTTGGGGTAACGCGGATCGGTCATGGGTCGGGAAATTGACGACGAATCAAGGTTTTGTCGAGACGGCTCTTTCCCGCCGCCGCAACGCGCGCTCGGTGCGTTTGACCTCCGCCTGCAACAACTCTTCGGCCGACCAGCCGCACGCCTGCGCCGTGCGGGCGAGGGCGAAAAGTTGCCTGGCGAGGGCGTCGCGGCCCGGTCTGCGGACCGGTTTGTCGTCGGACAGCAGCCCCGCTTTGCGCGCCTTTTTGACGAGCTTTTCGGCGCGGAGCAGGGCGGGGAGATGTTTCGGAATGCCATCGAGCGCCGAGTCCCGCTGGTGCCGCGTGCCGTGCTTCTCAGCCGTTTTGATTTTTTCCCAGTTGGCCCAGACCTCGTCCACGTTCCGCACGCGCGTGTTGCCAAAGACGTGCGGATGGCGGCGGATCAGCTTGTCCACGAGATGCTGCGTGACCTGTTCGAAGTCGAAGGCGCCCCGTTCGCGCGCCAGCTGGCAGTGAAACACCACCTGCAACAGGAGGTCGCCCAGTTCCTCCGCCATCTCATGGTCGTCGCGCGCCTCGATGGCGTCGATCAATTCGTAAACCTCCTCGATGGCATGCCGCCGCAGGCTGTGGTGGGTTTGTTCGCGGTCCCACGGGCAGCCGTTGGGCGATCGAAGTTTGGCCATGACGGCGAGCAGTTGGTTGAGGGCGGGCTTTTTCATCGGAAATCATTTCACTTGGCGCTCCCCGAGCTCCGACGAAGGGCGCTTCGCGGCCGGGGTGGCCGGTTCCATTCGCATCGGCTTCACAACACCACCATGTCATCGCGATGCACGACTTCGACACGGGTGAGCTTGCCGGCGGCGATGTCACCGGCGCCGAATTTCGCGAGGCCGCGGGCGAACTCGGTTCCGTCCGTGTCGCAAATGCGCACCACATCGCCGGCGGCGAAGCTGCCTTCGCAGCGCCGGATGCCCGGCGGGAGCAGGCTTTTGCCCTGTTCGCGCAGCGCCTTCTTGGCGCCGTCATCCACAAACAGGGTGCCCTTGGCGTGGTGAAAAAAACCGATCCAGCGTTTGCGGCTTTGCAGCTTGCGCGGCTTCGGCAGGAACAGCGTGCCTTCCTCCTCGCCGGCGAGGATGCGGGCCAGGGTGTCGTGCTTGCGGCCGGAGGCGATGACCAGCGGAATCCCCGAGCGCACGACGATTTTGGCGGCGTCCACCTTGGACTTCATGCCGCCCACGGCCGTTTCGCTGTCCGTGCCACCCGCGAGTTTTTCAATCGCCGCGGTGATGTCCTGCACCAGTGGCAACACGCGGGCGTCGGGCTGGCCAAAGTTCTCCACCACGCCCTCCACCGAGGTCAGGATGACCAGCAAATCCGCGGGCAGCAGCGATGCGACGAGCGCCGAGAGCTTGTCGTTGTCCCCGAACTTGATTTCGGTGAAGGACACCGCGTCGTTCTCGTTGATGATGGGGACGGCGCCGTGCGCGAGCAGCGTCACCAGTGTGTTGCGGGCGTTGAGGTGGCGTTCGTGATGTTCCAGGTCCGCATGCGTCAACAACACCTGCGCCGCGACGAGTCCGTGCCGGGCGAACAACTGGTCGTAGGTGGCCATGAGCCGCGACTGGCCGACGGCGGCGCAGGCCTGCTTTTGGGCGAGTTCGGTGGGACGCGTTTGAAAGCCGAGCGCGCCCATGCCCGCGCCAACGGCGCCCGAGGTGACGAGCACCACGTCGCGGCCGGCTTTGCGCTGGGCGGCCAGTTGCGCAACGAGCTGTTCCAGTTGCGCCAAATCCGGCTGCTTCCGGTGGTCGGTGAGGACGCCGGTGCCGACTTTGACGACGATGCGGGAGACGCCTTTGAGCAGTTCGGAGCGCACGCCGGGAAGTTAAGAAGCCCGCCTGCCAAGGCAAAGCGGAATTAAGCCCGGTCAAGCGGACTTGAGTCGCCACTCGACGGACTGTGAGCGGCTTTCTATGCTTCGCCCCATGCGAGCACAATCACTCGAATTTCTCCGGCGGCTGGTCAACACCCCCAGCCCGGTCGGGCATGAAACCCGCGGCCAGCGCGTGTGGCTGGACTACGCCGGACAGTTCGCCGAGGAGACCTTTTCCGATGCCTACGGCAATTGCGTGGCCGTGCTGAACAAGGGTGGCGGCCCGCGCATCATGCTGGCCGGCCATGCCGACGAAATCGCCATGGCGGTGAACTACGTCGACGACAACGGCTACCTTTACGTCCGGCGCATGGGCGGGGTGGACGCGGCCATCATGAAGGCGCAGCGTGTGACCATTCACAGCCGTAGCGGCCCGGTCAAAGCGGTCGTCGGCAACGTGGCGCCGCATTTGACCAAGCAGGAAGGCGATCCCAAGCCGCCCAAGATGCACGACATCTTTCTCGACATCGGCGCCGCCAGCCGCAAGGAGGCCGAGCAGTTCGTGCGCATTGGCGACCCCATCACGCTTGTGGACGAATTTGAAGTGCTGCGCGGCGACCTCGCCGTGGCGCGGGCCTTCGACAATCGCATCGGGACATTCGCCGTCGCCGAAGCGCTGCGGTTGCTGAAGGAGTCCAAGACGAGACTGCACGCCGAGATTTGCGCGGTGTCCAACGTGCAGGAGGAGGTCGGCCTGTTGGGCGCGCGCCAGATCGCCTATTCCCTCAAGCCCGACGTGGCGCTGGTGGTGGACGTGACGCACGCCACGGATTATCCGACGGTCAACAAGGCGCAGCACGGCGACATCAAGCTTGGCGGCGGACCGGCGATCACGCACGGCGGATGCAATCATCCCGAAGTGGTCGCGCGGCTGGAAGACGTGGCGGCGAAGAAAAAGATTCCGCTCCAGCACGAGGCCATGTCCGCGACGAGCGGCACGGACACCGACGCGATCTTCTGGACGCGCGGCGGCATTGCGAGCGCGTTAATCAGCCTGCCGAACCGTTACATGCACTCGCCGGTGGAAGTGGTGAACCTGCTGGACCTCGAAAAAATTCCCGAACTGCTGGCGGGCTTCTGTCAGTCGGTCAAGCGCGGCGAACAGTTCAAGGTGAAGATCTAGTGTGGTGAGCGATTAGTTCGCTTACAAAGTGTGGCGACGCGATCGAGAATGAGTTCGGCGGTGGCGGTCCAAACAAAGGGCTTTGGCTTCTGGTTGTTGGCCGCGATGTAATCGTCAATGGCCGCAATGAGTTCGTC
>DASTWL010000072.1 GCA_035765895.1 Verrucomicrobiia bacterium
GGCGTCATCGTAGCGTTTGGCTTGTGGCACCGGCGTCGCCGCAGTCGTGTGCTTGGGTTCAGCAGTCTTGAGCTTGTTCATGTGCGCTTTCTGTTAGCGCACCGCCCCCAAGGTGTCCATCAAACCGGGTGAGGCCCAGGCACTGCGTTCCGCGAATCCTCCGGCGACGATGCTCGTTGCTCGCCCGTGGGGCTCGCACTGCGCGTCTGGGCCTCCGTTGCCATCCGACTCGCTTTCGCTCCCCAGGACCGCCCTCGGCGCGGAAAGCTGCGGTGCCGCGCCTTCGCATGCCTTGCCGAAGGCCGGCAATCTCTGGCGGCGGTCTCGGGCCGCCGTTCAGCCCGGGCCGTCCCGTGGCTGGAAAGTTTGTCCGCCACGCGCACCAGGGACCGCTCCGCCCCCAGCTCCAGATAGATTTTGAATGCCGCAAATGCCCGGTCGCTCTCCTTGGGTTGCTGTTCAAATGCCATTGCCATGCATCCTGCTCCTTTCCGTGTTGAATACTCCCGGCCCTGATTCGTCGAATCTTGCCGTATGGTTCGTCTGCGTCGTCACTCGCAACAATTGCTTCCGGAGAGTCTTTCAACCCTCCGCCGTTTTCACTTCAAGCAGAACCAGCGGCTGCCGGTGGTGCCAGTCGTTCGCCTCGAACCGGAGTCGCACCCCGCGCGGCCACTGCCGGAAACGCAAGGCACCGCGACCCACCCGGTCTGAATCCCCCGCCGCCGCCTGCGGGCCCGCCGCACTCTCACTCCTCTGGCAGTGCGGAAAGGACAGCCCGAGCCTGACGAGGGCTGTTCCTTTCCACTGCCCGCCGTTGAGTCCTTCTCTCCTCTCTTTATAGGGATGTGAGAGTGTGAGAGTAAACCACCTGCTCACGACGCAACCTCCTGATGGCTGGCCCAATACAGCCCGCCGGAATGACCAATCATTCCGGCGGCCTTCAGCCGGTTCAAATAACGGTTCGCCGTGGCCTCGCTCATCTCCAGTTGCTCGCGGGCCTGACCAATCACCCGCTTGTAGCTCAAGGACTCCGCACCGAGCACGGTGTCGATGAATTCCCGGTCTGAGCACACCTTGTTCTTGGACTGGGTCCGGCGCAGCGCATCCGGGTTCAGATCCTTCGCGACCCGCATCAGGGGAAACTCCCACGCCACGACGAACTCGGGCAGTTGCGGCAGGTTGCGCAGAATGCTCGTCACCGTGAAGCAGTTCTCCTCCTCGTGCGGTGTGAGCACCACAATGCTGTCCGGGTCGCGGGACCACGCGCCGGCTCCGCTCATCCGGTCCATGGCGCTCTTCGTCGTGCTGTCCCCCTTGGCAAAATGATGCGCCACCACCACCGCGGCACCCGTGCGCTGGGCCAGGCCCTCCAGCTCGTTCATCAGCCCGGCAATCTCGCCGTTGGCATTCTCATCGCGGTTCCCCAGCACCTTGTAGGCCGGGTCCAGGATGATGAGGCCGAAAGGATGCCGCATGAGCTGCTCCTCAAGCTTCGGACGGAGCAAGGTCAGGTCCGCATTGTGTCCCCGCAGATTCCAAACGTGCAGCGTCTTGCCCATCGCCTTGCACTCGGGCCGGGCGCCGCACAACGCATTGATGCGTTGCGCCACCGCCCAGGTGTGCAGCTCGAAATTGATGTAAACCACGGGCAGCTTCGCGCAGGCTCGCCCCCACCACGGTTGCCCGCTGGCCACCGCGAGGGCCAGGTCGAGCAGACACCACGACTTGTTGCTCTTGCTCGTGCCGCCGAGGATCATCTTGCAACCCTGGTGCAGGATGCCCTCGATGATGAGCGGCGGCGGTGGCGTCGCCACGGTGCACAACTGCTCCAGCGTCAGGATTTCCGGCAACGCGGGCGCGGCGGCACCCAGGTCCACCGCAATGTCCACTTGCTCGCTCATTTGTAGACCTCCATGCTGGAGCAGGCATGCACGAGGATCTCCTGGGAAAGCTTGATGAGATTGAGGCTGAACTGAAAGCCATCGGCTTCTGGGAAGGGGAGCCCAACCACAAGCCCGTCTCGCCCCAATTCGAGTTGTGGCTTCAGAAAACATTCCTGCCCAATGCACGGTCTGCCGTTTGTGACAGTAAGCTCCCGCACCAGAGTCAGGTCGGCCTGGTGGCCATGCGCCAATACGACTATCACTCCACCGTGGACCGGGCCTTGAATCTCGTGCGCCTGCTCAATGAATTTGACCGTGCGGTTGAAAGTCGTGCTTCCCGCACGTGAACCGTCCTGGCGCTGACCCTCCGCGCCTGCGCGTCTCGGCGGTTGATTGGCCCAGGCGGCTCGCCTTCTGTGGCCGTCCGTGTTCATCCGTGGTTTAACTTTTTCCCTGCGGACCGAACGGGTCGCCTGGCAAAATTCTTTTGCCTCCGGTTCCAAATCGCTCATGCTGCCATCGTGATCTCGAAGCGGCGAAAGTGGGTGCTGGCTCTGGCGGGCGTGCTGTCCATTGCCGCTGGGATTGCCTTGCTTCTCAACCGCGAGGAGGGGCCGTTCTATCAGGGTAAGCGCCTTAGCGAATGGGTTTCCATTTACAGACTGGAGCCGGATGACGACGTCTCCAGGCAGGCCATTCGCAGCATTGGTGCCGAGGGTTATCCTTATTTGATAAAATGGATCGATTATGAGAGACCAGCGTGGCGCATCAAGCTGAGCCAATTGATTCCGTATCAAATTGTAGTCAACCGCGCCGTCGCCCGCTTGGTTTATGGTGATGACTCCAGAGCAACGGCAGCCGCGAGTGCGTTTCGTGCCCTCGGAACCAACGCGGCACCCACCATTCCCGCCCTCGAAGCGATGATGAATAATTCCAAACGCCCAAGCGCCGCCAGGCTGGCCCTCTTCGCCCTCGGCTATATGGGTGAGCCTGCCCTGCCGGCCTTGACGAACGCCTTTGCCAACCCACATCAAAACTTGCGATATATGATACCCGTTGCCCTTGATTTGATGGCCGCCAACGCGAGCAACTGCATGAGTCGTTGCACGTCTGTTCTGCGCGAACACTTGAACGACCCGGATCCAATGGTGAGCCTCTACACCACCATGTGCCTCCGGGATATTACCCATGAACCCCTCACCAATGCGCCCACCTCCGCACTTCCGCGGTGAATTGTCCCAGCTTCCTGTTTTCCTGATTTCCAAATTCACAAGCTTGCTCGTGCGGCTCGCACCTTTGTGTCTCTGTGCCTCTGTGGCTAATCATTGAGCCACACCAGCCGTTGCAGTTTGCCGTCCCGCGCGCGCCGAAGGAACTGCCGGTCACGGCACTCATTGGCAACGCGCACGGCGTTGCCGAGTGGAAGTTGTTTCTGAACGAATAAGACCACGAGAGGGCGGGTGTCAAAGCTCGCTCTTGGGCCTGCCGGAGTAGTGGCTACTGGCGGCGTGCTGAGGCGTGCCGTGAAAAGGCGATTGAAATGGGAATCGTGGCGAAGCCGACCGCAAGAGTGATTTCGGCGCCGCTCATCTTCGAGGAAAACAGCACAGCGGAATGATCCGGGCGCGGGGGACTCGCGCCGGGAGGACGACGGTCTCCGATGTCCGTGAGCGAAGCCAATGCTCGACGCCGTTTTGACGGAGCACGGGAAGAAAGCGCGGCCGGTCATGCCGGCCGGTCGCCGTGGGAATTCAGCCGCCGTTGGCCGCGTCAAGTGCGTGCGAGCCGACGGAACTGATACAGAACGAGGAACGCCAGGCCCATCAAGGCCGCAGTGGCTCCGCCATCCGGGACTGAAACCGGCGTTCCGGCAAAAACCTGCCCGGTGTTGAGGGTGCCGGCCGTGGCGGTCTGTTCCGAACTCCAGGTGAAATCGGCGTATTTGCCACCCGTTCCAACCAGCTGCAAAGACGATCCCGTGACATCGCCCGGTTCGGACACACCAATGTCCGTGCTCAACACCCCATCCGCCGCCCCGCCCACCGCAGTGAAGGTGCCTTCGTAACTCAAGAACTGAATCAGCGTGGAGCCATTCACCAACGCCAGCCCATCGGGCGCTCCGTTTTGAATCCCGTTGGACGCGTAGAAGAACGCCAGCGTGCCAAAGCCGTCCTGCAGATCGGGTATCACGCCCGTCAACGCAGTGGTGTTGTAGAGCGCGCCACCGCTGCCATTGTATAGCAGTATCGAATAACCTGAGAGATCCGTCCCGGCAAGCCCGGCAATTTCGACAAACTCGCCGGTGTCTGTGCTGGTATTGTCGTAGTGAATTTCGTTGATCCACGGAGATTCAATGGCGTCGACCGAGAACATGGCAACAGTCAGAACAAGACATGTGAAGAAGCTTTGTTTCATGGTTTAAGACCTTTCTGATTCCCAACACTATGAGCGCCAAAAGGTCGAGCAGCTTTAATACCGCAGCAACGGGAGACCGGCGAGCAACAGGACTTAACGATTTCAATACGTGGGCGTTACAAACATACCAACACGCTATTCTCAGAGAGTTTGAGCGCCCCAATTTGTAAACCTTACCGACATCGCATTGATGGCACACAAGCAGGCCGGCAGCGGATTTCCATTCTTATGGTCACCACCACACATATCGATGGGCCGCCTGGCCGACGTGGCGGAGCCACGGTTTATGTCTGCTTCGGACGGGTGTTGGGCTGGATGACCTTCGCTCCGGGCTGCGGCGAACTGCAATTGAGGGATGTCCATGGCGCCGGCGCGCGACGCACGATCCCAAGGCCGGCAACCGGCAGTTTTTAAATCGGCAACGCATTTCACTTTCACACCAAATCGAGGGTTTTTTGATATTGATGATCAGCCTTCAGTTCAAAGAAAACCTCAACAGTCCAAGGCACCGTTTCCTTCCTTCTCAAAAGAAGCTTCGCAGGCTACTCTGGTGCCATTCACCTCCCTGAATATGTTCCCATGAGTTACAAGCGAAAAACCTGGAACGAGAAGCTGGCCGACAACAAGGGCCTTCCCAAAGTGTGCGAGGCGATGGCGAGCAAACGAGGCGGCATCGGCACCTTTGTCATCCCTGCTCCGAGCGAAGTGGACGCGCTCATGCGCCGCGTGCGCAAAGGCAGGTTGACCACGATTGATGAATTGCGACATGTGCTTGCTCGACAGCACGGCACAAACAGCGCCTGTCCGATTACAACGGGCATCTTCGCCTGGATAGCAGCACACGCCGCCGCGGAGTCAGCGGCCGAAGGCACGTCGCGAATTACGCCCTATTGGCGCACCTTGAAGTCGAAGGGCGAGTTAAATCCAAAATACACGGGCGGTGTTCCGGCGCTAAAGAAACGGCTGCATGCCGAAGGCCACAAGATCGTGCAGAAAGGGAACCGATTTTTCGTCAAAGATTTCGCCAGGCATTTGGCCGCGTTCAAGGAGGCTTAACGCGAAATACCAAGTGTCACATCCAACCATTCAAATTCCCGACATGAAACAACACCTGTTGGCCGGGCTCCTGGCCACCGGCATTTTGAGCGTATTATCAGCCGCTTCGGCTGCATCTGCTGCGGACGAAAATCCGGTGGAAGATTTGCCCCCCTATATCACGCAAGTCACCTGGTTTGGCGAACGCGCGGACTGGTCGCACGATGGCAGCAAGATTCTCTTCCTTTCGAAAACATTTGGCGACGCCATGGAACTCGATGTCGCTTCAAAACGGATTCGCAATCTCACCGCGCATTATCCTCATCACGGCTACACTCGCGCGCTTTACCTGGCAAACGGGGATATTTTGCTGTCCGGGCCGGAAACTTTCGAGCCCAAGCGCGCAGGCGAGGCTCGCGTGCAATGCTGGCTCTACGTGCTGGATAAAAGCCTGACTCGTCCTCCCATCCCGTTGGGCACCAAATGCAGTGAAGGCCCGGCCGTATCGCGCCGCCGGATGCACATCGCCTGGACCCACGTTGCAGCCGAATATCCGGACGAAATGGCAGCCGGCAGTTCGCGCATGCAGGAAGCGGACATTGTCTATGAGGACGGCAAGCCGAAGCTCGCCAATCAACGGCTGATCATCAGCAGCCGAGACCTGCCGTTTCGTTGCACGTTGGAAACCCAAAATTTTCGGCCACCCGACGAGAAGGAACTGACCTTTAGCGCGTATGGCTACCAGGGCACCGACGTTTGCGGCATCGACCTCACGACCAGGAAGGTTACCAACTACTCCAACTCGCCCGACCAATACGACGAACCGGAAGGCATCTTCCCGGACGGACAGTTTACGCTGGTGGAGTGTGACAAGCAAAACCACCAAGGCCCGAGTCACGTGGACCTCTGGAAACTGAAACTCGATGGAAGCGGCAGTTACGAACGCCTCACTCACTTCAGCGACTACCCGGGCTTCAAGGCGTCCAACCCTGTGGTCAGCGACGATGGAAAATTCATCGCCTTTCAAATGGCGAAATCGCGCGAAGCCGCGGGCGTCGGCCACGGCCTGTTCATTTACGACATCGCAAAGGCAAAGAATGCGGAAAGTAAATGACCCAGGTTGCGCCGCGGCAAACTTTCCTTCACGCCTGGCGTTTTAAGCCCATTTTTTTCATGCGGGAGAGCAAGGTGGTGGGCTTGATCCCCAGCAGTTCCGCCGCCCCACCGCGCCCTTTGATTTTCCAGCCGGACTTTTCCAGCACAGCCGCCAGATTCTCCCGTTCACGCTGCTGCATTTCCAGTTCGGTCAAGAATTCAATCTGATTACCCGCTTCACCCTGCGGTTCAGCTAAAGGGATGGACAGGGGTGCGTTCGCGCCGGGCAAATCGAATTCAAGCAGGCCACCCCGAGCCAGAATCACGGCGCGTTCGATCACATTCCGAAGCTCACGAATGTTGCCCGGCCAGAGATAACTTTGAAGCTGAACAACCCCCGCACGAGTAAGACGCGGCTGGGCGTAACCGAGTTCCTTTACCGAAGCTTCGATGAAATGCCTGGCCAAAAGCGGTATGTCTTCGCCGCGCTCCCGCAAGGCCGCGACTTGAATGGGGAAAACATTTAGCCGGTAGTAAAGGTCTTCGCGAAATCTTCCCGCCGCAACCTCCTTCTTTAAATCACGGTTCGTGGCGCCAATGATGCGCACGTCGGCATGCCGCGTGCGATCTTCGCCGACCCGTTCGTAACATTTCTCCTGCAAGACACGCAGCAGTTTGCCCTGCAACTCCAATGGCACCTCGCCAATTTCGTCCAGAAAAAGGGTTCCGCCTTCGGCTGTCTCGAACCGTCCCGCGCGGTCCTTGATGGCTCCCGTGAACGCACCCTTGGCGTGACCGAAAAATTCACTCTCATACAGCTCCTTGGGAACCGAGGCGCAGTTTACGCGAATCAATGGCTTGTCTTTCCGCCGGCTGCGGCGGTGAATCTCATGCGCGACCAGTTCCTTGCCGGTGCCGGTCTCGCCAAGGATGAGCACCGAGGCATCGGTGGGCGCCACCAGGTCAATCTGGCTGACAACTTGTTTTAACGCGGCACTCTGGCCAACCAGATCTCCAAACGCCTTGGCTTCGATGACTTCTTCTTGAAGGTAGGCGTTCTGCTGTTCAAGTTGAGTTTTGAGCCGCTGGATTTCTTCAAACGCCCGCGCGTTTGCGATGGCTCCTGCGACGTGGTCCGCGAAGATGCGTCCCCAAATTTCCGCGCCCGCAGGAACATTCTGCCGGCTGAATACCGCAATAACGCCAAGCACCTCGCCCTTGAACGAAATCGGCACGCCGTTGAACCCCCGAATTTGTTCCGGCTTGAGCCAATCAATGTAAGCGAGTTCGCCGGGTTCCTGGTCCAGATCCCGCAGCACGAGTTGCTTTCCGTCAGCTCCAATCCTGCCGACCGGGCCGGCCCCCAGCGGAATGCGCGCGAAACGATCCGTCATGCGCGCGTATTCCTCTTCCTCTCCGTGCTCTATCAAGTGGCTGCCACCCGCCACCGCATGGAGACATCGCGTTTGGTCGGGACAATCCTTCCGGCGCACGCAGGTTGCGCAGATATCTCCTTTGTAGATGAGCCAGATCCGGACCCGCGCGACCGCTGGCCGTTCCAGGATCCGCGCGACCAGTTTTTTGAGCAAAGCCTCCAACGACTGCTCCTGCGCAATCTCCAAGAGCAAAGCACTTGCAAAGGCGGGGTCAAATTTGTCGTTGTCGCCGGATTCCACGTTCTGCTAATAGCCGAAGCTCGCCTTCAATTCAACCTGACAAACGGTTCGCACTGAAACGGCAAACTTTGGGCGTCATGTCTGGGGTTGCAATGCTTAACGTGTTGCAAGCCGCGACGTCAGCGCCCCAACGGCCAGCAGCAGAAATGCGACCGCCAGCCCGAATGAATAATCATTTGCATGCAAATGGACGATGATCGCAGCAATGAAAAACAGGGTGGCATGAATCACTCTCGTGCTTTGTCATGGATTGGCTGGCAATTCGCTCAAGCATTAAAGGAGACGAACTGGGGGGAAATTCTGTGACAAGTCCGCTCGACTTTTATCCCGCAACTGATCTGCGTCCCGAGTCGCAAACCCGATTAAAGAATCGTCCGCTTTGTGTCGAAAAAGGAACGCGAAAGGCATGGCCCTCCAGGAAGTTTGGTTTCGCGTGTCTCGCAGCCAATTGGCAACACAGGCTCGAATGATCAGGACGAACTCTCGACCATTACCAGTTCAATTTATCGCACGTTCAACATTTCGTCCCATTGCTTCCATCAAATCAACAATCTCATCTTGCTTACAATAAGCATATTACGAATTAAACTCCAGATGGCACGAAATCTGAGAAGGGAGGGACAAAGTAAGAACAGAACACGGCCAATGAAAGTAAATGACACCATGAGCACTGCGACAGCCACTCTCCCAGAAACCATCTCCCCGCGAGCCGTTGATTCGTCCGTTACACCCGGCAGCCGCGCGGTAGAAGTGCGTGAAACCACCGAAACGCTGACCAAGGCTGTAAACGGACATTCCCATCCGGCTGCCGCCCCCCGGAAAACCAATCGGCAACGCCATTGGATCGTTGGCGTCGCCGTGTTGGCAGTGGCCGCAGCAGTCGGAACCTATTATTGGAAATTCGTGGCGCCATACGAATCCACCGACGACGCGTTTATCGAGGCTCATGTTGCGCCGATTGCGCCGCAGGTTGCCGGCCGAGTAACCCGCGTGTTGGTGAAGGACAACGAAGACGTGAAGCAAGGCGATGTGCTGGTGGAAATCGACGCGAGCGATTATCAAGTGAAACTGGATCAAGCCCGTGCCAATCTCGCCGCCGCGCAAAGTCAGCTGGATCAAGCCAACGCGCAGTTCTCCGTCGATCAGGCCAAGGCGGCGCAGGAGAAGGCCAGTGTGGAGGCTGCCAAAGCCGAAGCCAATCGGGCCGAAGCCGATTTGAAGCGGTATCAGGCGGTGGGTGATCTGGGTGTTTCAGCCAGCCAACTGGATCTCGCCGCGACCGAAGCGCGTTCCACTGCGGCGCAAGTCGAAGTAGCGCGCAACAAGGAGCTGGCCGCAGAAGCGCAGCTGGGCCTGAGCAAAGCCAACATCCGAACCGCCAAGGCGGATGTTCAGCGAAATGAAGCGGCGGTGCACCAGGCGGAACTTGATCTCTCCTACACGCAGGTCAAAGCGCCGGAAGCGGGATTTGTGACGCATCGCACTGTCGAGGCGGGCGCCTACGTGCAAACCGGTCAGCCTCTGCTCGCGATTGTGCCGCGACACGTCTGGGTGGTGGCGAATTTCAAGGAGACGCAGTTGACTCACATGCATCCCGGCCAGCCAGTCGAGGTCAAGGTCGACGCGTATCCACAGATCAAGTTTACCGGTCATGTGGACAGCATCCAGTCCGGTGCCGGTGCGCGGTTCAGTTTGTTGCCGCCGGAAAACGCCTCCGGCAATTATGTCAAGGTCGTGCAGCGCGTGCCGGTGAAGATCACGCTCGATAACGCGAACGCCAGTCAATATGTCCTGGGCCCGGGCATGTCGGTCGAACCCGAGGTTCGGGTGAAGTAACTGCAACCGCACCCGCCCACACTTCATCGTCATGAACACCAACGAAACTCAGCCGAGCGTGAATCCCTGGACGATCGCCGTGTCCGTGATGCTGGCCACGTTCATGGAGGTGCTGGACACGTCGATCGCCAATGTTTCGCTGCGGCACATTGCGGGCAGCCTCTCGGTGTCCACCGATGAATCCACATGGGTGCTGACGACCTACCTGATTTCCAATGCCATCGTCATCCCGACCACGGCATGGTTTGGACAGAAATTCGGCCGCAAACGTTTCCTGATGACTTGTGTGGCCATCTTTACGGCGGCTTCGTTCCTGTGTGGTGTTGCCACCAGCCTGCCGATGTTGCTCGCGATGCGTGTGCTTCAAGGTGCCGGTGGCGGCGCGCTGCAGCCGATCGCGCAATCCATCCTGCTCGAGAGTTTTCCGAAGGAAAAGCACGGCACCGCGATGGGCGTGTATGGACTGGGTGTGGTGACCGCGCCGATTCTCGGGCCGGTGCTTGGTGGCTGGATCACCGACAACTACAGTTGGCGCTGGATTTTCTTCATCAATGTCCCGGTTGGAATATTTGCGTTGATGTTAATGCAACGCTTCATCCATGACCCGCACTGGATTCGCAATGCCCGTCCCGCGCGCCTCGACGTGATCGGCTTCAGCTTCATGTCGCTCTGGCTCGGCTGTCAGGAAGTGCTGCTGGACAAGGGGCAGGAAGACGACTGGTTCGGCTCACACTTCATCGTGATCATGGCTGCCCTGGCCGTGGCCGGCTTCATCGCCTTTATCTGGCGGGTATCGAGAACGGAAAAGCCGTTCGTGGACCTGAGCGTCCTGAAGAATTACAACTTCAGCCTCGGCCTGGGTTTGATGTTCTTTGCCGGCCTGTCGCTCTACAGCCTCACCGCGTTGATTCCCTTGTTCCTGCAATCATTGATGGGTTACACGGCGTTGCAAAGCGGTTACGCCATGATCCCGCGCGGCCTGGGCGCCTTGGTGGCGATGCCGCTCGCCGGACGGCTCGTGACCAAGATTCAGGGCCGTTACCTCGTGGCCGGTGGCTTTCTTTCCTTTGGCGGCGCGTCGTTCGTGCTGGCGCACCTGTCGCTCGACCTGTCGATCTGGGTTCTGTTCTGGCCGTTGTTCTTCAGCGGAGTCGCCATTGCGTTCATGTTCGTCCCGCTGAACACAATTGCGCTGGGCTCGCTCAAGCCGGAGCAAATCGGCAATGCCAGCGGCATTTTCAATCTCATGCGGAACGTCGGTGGCAGCGTGGGCATCTCGCTGGTCACAACCTTCGTGGCGCGCAGCGCCCAGGCACACCAAACAATATTGGCCGCGCATTTGACGCCCTACGACACAACTTACCAGTCCACCTTGCAAACCATGACCTCTTCGTTTGCGGCTCACGGCAATGCGGCAGCCCATCAATTGGCCGTTGGTTCCATGTATCACACGCTGCTGAGGCAGGCCAACCTGCTGGCGTATCTGGATAACTTCCGTTGGTTCGCGCTGTTGTGCTCTGTCTGCATCCTCGGTGCGCTGCTGTTGAGAAAAGTCAAGGTTCACGCGCCGGTCGCGGCTCATTAATGGAGAACAAAATCATGAAAGCAAATCAAGTGCTGCTCTTAACCCTTCTGGCGCTCGCCGCCATTGTGGCCATCTTAAACTCGGGTTGCGCTGTGGGACCGAACTATCACCGGCCTGAAACCAGCACTCCGGCGCACTGGAGTGAACCCCTTGCCGGCGGCGAAACCAATTCAACGGCAGCGGTCGTCATGTGGTGGAAGACTTTCAACGACCCCGAACTGGATTCGCTGGTTGATCGTGCGGTGCAGTCCAATCTGGATTTGCGCATTGCCGAGGCACGTGTGCGCGAAGCCCGGACACAATACCGGATTGCCTCGGCGGATCTTTGGCCGACAGCCAGTGCATCAGGTTCCTATGCGCGAGCGGGGACGAGTCATCACCAACCTGTGCTGGGGTCTTTGCCCCGTCCTGCGAATGTTCCCTTTGAAAATGACGTTTACCAGGCGGGGTTTGATGCATCGTGGGAACTCGACGTATTCGGCGGAAAACGCCGGGCCGTGGAGGCAGCCAAAGCAGATGTCGCGGCCATCGAATTTGGTCAGCGCGCCACCGTGATGACATTGTTGGGCGATGTGGCGCGAAATTACGCCGATCTGCGGGGGTATCAACGGCGCCTGGCCATTGCGAACGAGAACATCACGGCACAGGAGGCGGCGCTGGCCATCACACGCAATCGTTTCACCAACGGTGTCACCAGCGACCTGGATGTGCAGCAGGCGTCCACGCTGCTGGCCAGCACACTCGCCGAAGTTCCAACACTGGAGAGCGCAATCCAGGCCAGCATTCATCGGCTAAGCGTGCTGCTGGGCCAGCCGCCCGGCGCTCTGCAAACCGAACTATCAAGTTCAATCCCCATTCCAGCCGCGCCGCCGGAGGTTCCGGTTGGACTGCCCTCGGACCTGATGCTGCGTCGCCCAGATGTGCAAGCAGCGGAACGCCAGCTTGCCGCGGCCACAGCCAATATCGGCGTGGCGACCGCGGACTTGTTTCCAAAATTCTCACTCACCGGTGTGGCGGGATTCCAAAGCGTGAGCGCAAGCGACTGGTTCACGAGCGGCAGCAAGTTTTGGTCGGTCGGTCCTTCCATCCAATGGAAGATTTTTGACGCCGGTCGCATCCGCGCCAGTATCAAGGTCCAAAACGCCCGACAGGAACAGGCCCTGGCCAATTATGAACAAACCGTGTTGGCGGCTTTTGAAGACGTGGAAAACGCGCTGGTATTTTATGCCAAGGAACAGGTGCGCCAGCGCTCGCTGGGAGACGCCGTCAAATCCAGCCAGAATTCACTGGTGCTGGCGCAAAAGCTTTATGCTAACGGCCTGACCGACTTTCTCAATGTCCTGGAGGCCGAACGCTCGCTATACCAAGCACAGGATCAGTTGGTCCAAAGTGAGCGCACCGTTTCGGTGGATCTCATTGCGCTCTACAAGTCACTTGGCGGCGGCTGGCAAGTGGCAGCCCCGCAAACCGCGCTTATTTCGGCCAACAGCTCCATGCGTTGGAATCAAAGGCACTGACAAAAAGAATCATGAAAGCAATTTACCTGAACCGTAAAGGTGGTCCTGAGGCCTTGAGTTATGGCGACATCCCCAAGCCAGAGGCGGGTGAAGACACCGTGCTGGTCCGGGTCCAGGCCACGGCAGTTACTCCCACCGAGCTGGCCTGGTTTCCAACATTTCGCACACCCGCAGGTGGACCACGTCCGTTCCCAATCGTGCTGGGGCATGAGTTCTCAGGCGTTGTTGAATCCGTCGGGCTGAACGTGAAGACGTTCCGGCCCGGAGATGCCGTTTATGGGATGAATGATTGGTTCAGCAACGGAGCGCAGGCAGAATACGTCGTTGCTCCGGCTGGCGCACTGGCCCGCAAGCCAAGATTACTCGAACCCGGCCGCGCCGCCGCTGTGCCCATCTCCGCGTTGACGGCATGGCAGGGCTTGTTCGAAAAGGCAGAATTGCATTGCGGGCAAAGCGTTTTAATTCATGGAGCATCAGGCGGTGTCGGTCTGTTTGCCGTGCAACTGGCGCGCCGTCGCGGGGCCCACGTCATTGCCACGGCATCAGCGCCGCATCTCGATTTTATTCGGGCGATGGGCGCCGCAGAGGTAATTGACTATCGGGCCACACGGTTTGATTCCCAGCTTCGCGACGTGGATCTCGTCTTCGACACAATCGGCGGCGAAACGCTGGACCGCTCCTGGGCTTTGCTCGCGAATGGTGGCAGGCTGGTAACCATTGCCACATCCAGCGCCAGTTCAGCCGACGCCCGTGTCCGTGACGCCTTCATGTTGGTGCGCGCAGACGGAGCCGAATTGGATGAAATCGGGCGACTGATTGATGCTGGTGAACTTATGGTGTTTGTTGACAACGTGTTCCCGCTGGCCGACGCCCCCGCCGCTTACGAGCGAGCCCGGCGCGGCGGAAGGCGTGGGAAAATCGTCCTGCACGTGGCGGATTAATCCAAAAAAGCCGCCGTTCGGTCGAAGGGAAAATAATTGTCCAAATTCGGCTGGCTCATACGTCGTTACTTCGAGTAAGACAATATCACCTTACAGGAGCATCAATATGAGCAACACATCAGAACACGGATACATGCTGATTTTTCGCGGCACAGACTGGTATAAAGGCCTTTCGCCCGGGGAGATGCAGCAAATCACTGACCGCTGGATGGCTTGGTTCAACGGCTTGAAGGACGAGGGCAAATGTATTGCCGGCAATCCACTCGAACGCGAAGGCAAAATTATTGCGGGTAAAAATGGCCGCCTCGTTTCCGACGGGCCCTTCGCCGAATCAAAAGAGACCATTGGCGGTTATTTTCTACTTCGGGTAGGCACGCTTGATGAGGCGGTGGCCATCGGCCAGCAATGCCCCGGCCTGCCTTACGGCATCCGTGTTGAAGTCCGGCCCGTGGCAGGCGAATGCCCAATCGCCGAAGAATTACGCGCCGAAGCCCGACTGTCCCATGCTTAAATAACATGAGCACAGAATTTTCCGCCCGCCCTTCCAAGGTGCTCTTTTGGACAGGATGGGTGCTGACCTTGTTGCCGGCAGCATTGCTGGTGTTTAGCGCGGTAATGAAACTGATGAAACCGCAGCCCGTCGTGGAGGGGTTTGCGCACTTCGGCATTCCCGAATTGGTCATCGTTCCGCTCGGCGTTTTGGAACTGGGCTGCACGGTCATTTATCTCATCCCGCGGACGGCCGTGCTGGGCGCGATCTTGCTCACCGGTTACCTCGGCGGTGCCACCTTCGCAAACGTGCGCATCGGCGATTCCTTCATTATGACCGTCGTGGTCGGCATCGCTGTTTGGGGGGGACTCTTTCTCCGTGACCCGCGCGTGCGACAATTGATCCCCTTGCGTTCTGGCGGAGCACCGGCGGGAAAATAATTGAACTTCGTTGTCCCAAATCAGCGCCCTGGTTCGTCGTCATTGGGACGGAGACAAACATCAAACGAAAAGAAATCATGAGCACCAACAATGATCGTCACCTGGTTCAACCCTACCTCTTTTTCGACGGGCGCTGCGAAGAAGCCGTCGAATTCTACCGGCGCGCGCTGGGCGCGGAAATACAGATGCTGATGCGGTTCAAGGACGCTCCCGAGCCGCCGCAACCGGGGTGTGCGCCTGGTTCCGAGAACAAAATCATGCACGTCAGCTTTCGCATTGGCGGTTCTGTGATCATGGCGTCGGACGGACGCTGCGAAGGCAAACCAACCTTCGCCGGCTTTGCCCTGTCGCTCACCGTGGCCAATGCAGCGGAGGCGGAAAAGTCGTTCAACGCGTTGAGCGAAGGCGGGCAGGTGCAGATGCCGCTCGGCAAGACGTTTTTCTCCCCCAGCTTTGGCATGGTGGCCGACCGTTTCGGCGTGTCATGGATGGTTTATGTTGCGCCCTGACGCGGGCAACATTCCGTAAGCCTCAACAGCAATCAAAACGAATCCGCCATGACTGCTGAAACAATCACGCCGGTTGGAAGCCCGTTTGTCATCGCCCAGGTCTTCGACGCACCGCGTGAACAGGTCTGGCGCGCCTGGACCGAACGGGCGCGCCTCATGCAATGGTTTGGTCCAAAGGGATTCACCATGCCCGCCGCGAAGATGGATTTTCGCCCGGGCGGCATGTTCCATTACTGCCTCCAGGCCCCCGACGGCACCGAAATGTGGGGCAAATTTGTTTATCGAGAAATCGTCCCCCCAGAGCGCATCGTGCTCATCAATTTCTTCTCAGACGAGGACGGCGGCATCACGCGGCACCCCATGAGCGCGACCTGGCCGCGCGAAACCTTGTCCACCACGCGCTTCCTTGAACAGGACGGCGGCACGACGCTGGCCATTGAGTGGTCGGCCTGGAACGCCACGCCGGAGGAGCAAGAGACATTCGACGGCGCACACGACGGCATGCAGCAGGGCTGGCAGGGCACATTCGAACAACTCGCCGCGTATCTGGCCAAAGCGACGCAAGCCGGCCCGGCATCCGCCAACGCGGCGTCCGGCCAGCCCGCCCAATAACCCGCAACGACCCGTCACCGCATTCCACGCTACAACCGCAAAAACCAATAGGAGCATCCATGAGCAAAGTTCGAGTGTTGGTCGGCACAAAAAAGGGCGCGTTCATTCTTACGGCGGACGGCCGGCGCCAGAACTGGGAAATCACCGGTCCGCACTTCGCGGGGTGGGAGATTTACCACCTGAAGGGTTCGCCTGTGGATCCCAATCGTCTCTACGCGTCACAATCGAGCGGTTGGTTTGGCCAGATCATCCAGCGCTCCGATGACGGCGGCAAAACGTGGATCACGCCCGGCAGCAGTGCGGAGGAACTGAAGAGTCCGGATGGCTTTCCCAAAGGCGAGAGCAACAAGTTTGTTTACGCGGGCGAAGCCGGAAAACACCTCTGGTATGACGGCACGCCGCATCCGTGGGAGTTCAAGCGCATCTGGCACGTTGAGCCTTCGACAACCGATCCCGACACCGCCTACGCCGGCGCGGAAGACGCGGCGATTTTCAAAACCGCGGATGGCGGCAAAACGTGGCAGGAACTGCCTGGATTGCGCAACGTCAAGAGCCATCTCTGGCAGCCGGGCGCGGGCGGCATGGCCGTGCACACCATCCTGCTGGATCCGAAAAACCCAAACCGGATTTACGTCGCCATCTCGGCAGGCGGCTGTTTTCGCACGGATGATGGCGGCAAAACTTGGAAACCCATCACGCGCGGACTGAAGTCGCTTTTTGAACTGCCCGACCCCGACGCCGAAGTTGGCCATTGCGTGCATCGCATCGCCCTGCACCCCACTAAACCTGACGTGCTGTTCATGCAGAAACACTGGGATGTGATGCGCTCGGACAATGCCGGCGATCAGTGGGCCGAAGTCAGCGGCAACCTGCCAACGGATTTTGGTTTTCCCATCGATGTGCACTTCCACGAGCCGGAGACGATTTACGTCGTCCCCATCACCAGCGATTCGCTGCACTACCCGCCGGACGGCAAGCTGCGTGTCTATCGCAGCAAAACCGGCGGGAATGACTGGGAGCCACTGGGCAAGGGGCTGCCCGAGAAAAACTGCTATGTGAATGTCCTGCGTGACGCAATGGCGGTGGACCAGCTCGATGATTGCGGCATTTATTTCGGCACGACCGGCGGGCAGGTCTATTGCTCGCCCGACGGCGGCAACACGTGGAGCGCCATCGTGCGCGATTTGCCGCCTGTTTACTCGGTCGAAGTGCAGACGCTGCCATGATCCGGGTTCAACTTCCATTTCATCTGCGCACGCTTGCCGGGGTGAATGGCGAAGTGCAGCTTGCGGTCCCCGCCCCGGTCACGTTGGGTGCGGTGTTGGAGGCCGTGGAAACGCGATACCCCGTGTTGCGCGGCACCATTCGCGACCATGTCACCTTGAAGCGCCGTCCGTTTGTCCGGTTCTTCGCCTGCAAGGAAGACCTTTCGCTCGAACCGCCGGAAACGCCGCTGCCCGCGCCCATCCTCACCGGCGAGGAACCGTTCCTGATCATCGGTGCCATGGCCGGCGGCTGAGTCCGGACCGTTTCCAACCGCAACCAACCAACGTTCTCCCGCCATGCGCCAAAAACCTTTGCTCAAAACCATCCTCATCACGCTGGCCGCGCTGATGGGCATCTTTCTCATCGTGGTGGCGTTCCAGCCGTCTCAGTTCCGGGTCACCCGGTCGATCCTGATTGACGCTTCCCCCGCCGCGGTTTTCCCGCACGTGAACCAGTTGAAAAACTGGGAAGCGTGGAACCCGTGGGGCAAGGTGGATCCGGAAATGAAGCTCACCTATGACGGCCCGGCGGGCGGAGTCGGCGCCAGCTATGCGTGGGTGGGCAACAAGGATGTTGGCGAAGGCCGCGCCACCATCACGGAGAGCCGCACCAATGAACTCGTCCAGCTCAAACTCGAATTCTTCAAGCCGATGGCCGGCGTCAGCACGGCGGTGTTCTCCTTCAAACCCAGGGGCAATCAAACGGAAGTGACGTGGCTGATGACCGGCGAGAACAACTATCTCGCGAAAGCGCTCTGCCTGTTCATGAACATGGACAAGATGATCGGTGGCCAGTTTGAAAAGGGCCTGGCCGCGCTCAAAACAGCAGCCGAGACCGCTCAATGAGCACCCACGCCCCAAAATGTCATGTCCTAAAATCCCGGACTCGTTCGTCATCTTCATGAAGCGGCACAACCGCCGCGACCCAAAGAAAACCATGAACACATCTGCAAAAAACGAATACCTGCTGCTGTTCCGGGGCACGGCCTGGTATAACCACCACTCGCCCGAAGAACTTCAGCGCGCCATGAGCCAGTTCAAGGGCTGGTTCGACCGGCTGGCGGAACAAGGGAAAGTCAAGGCCGCGCAGCCGCTGGTCCGTGAGGGCGCCATCATTACGGGAAAAACTGCCCGTGTGGTGGCGGACGGCCCCTTCGCGGAAACCAAGGAAGCCGTCGGCGGCTATCTCCTGCTGCAAGCGGACAGCCTTGCCGAAGCGATTGCCATCGCTCAGAGCAGCCCGGCCCTGCAATACGACACGCAGATCGAGGTCCGGCCCGTCGCCGAAGAATGCCCCATTGAGGCCCGCATCCGCACCGCGGCCGCGGAACCGCAACTCGCCGCCGCGTGAATCCGGCCGCGCCTGCCAGCGACACCCCCACGCCACCACCCGGAGAAATCTCCGCGGTGGTGGAACATCTGTTCCGCCAGGAAGCGGGCAAGATGGTCGCCACGTTGACGCGCATTTTCGGCATCGAGCACCTCAGCCTCGCCGAAGACGTGGTGCAGGAAGCACTTTCCCGCGCGTTGCAAACCTGGCCGTTCTATGGCATCCCGCAAAATCCCGCGGCCTGGATCATGCGGGCCTCGCGCAACCTTGCACTGGATGTGTTGCGACGTGAAAAGGTCTTTCGCGACAAGGAGCCCGAAATCACCCGGCTGACCGAACTCCACGCCAGCGCGCCCGCCGAACCGGTCTTCACCGAACAGGAAATCCGTGATGACCGGTTGCGCATGATGTTCGTGTGCTGCCATCCGCTCATCCCCGCCGAGGCGCAGGTGGCGCTCGCGTTAAAAACGCTGTGCGGTTTCAGTCCGGCCGAAATCGCGAAGGCCTTTCTCACCAGCGAAGCCGCCATCGCCAAGCGGCTGACCCGGGCCAAACAAAAAATTCGCGAAGCGCGCATCCCGTTCGAGATTCCGGCGGGCGAAGAACTGGCGCGCCGGCTCGACGGCGTGCTGCAATCGCTTTACCTGCTCTTCAACGAGGGCTACAAGGCGTCCATGGGCAACAAGCTCGTGCGCGAGGATGTGTGTTTTGAAGCGGTTCGTCTGGCCACCCTGCTCGCCGAACATCCCGCCGGCAACCAGCCCAAGACCCGGGCGTTGCTCGCTTTGATGCTGCTGAACGCCGCCCGCCTGGCGACGCGCGTGGACAATGAGGGCAATCTGCTCCGCCTGCAGGAACAGGACCGAAGCCGCTGGGATCAGCCGACCATCGCCCGCGGCCTGTTTCACCTCGCCCAATCCGCCGCCGGTCAGGAAATCAGCGAGTATCATTTGCAGGCGGGCATCGCCGCGTGCCATTGCGCCGCGCGGGATTACGCGGCCACGGACTGGCGGCAAATCCTGAGCCTCTACGACCGGCTCGTGGAGTTTGACGATTCACCGGTCGTCGCGTTGAACCGCGCCGTCGCGCTCGCGGAAGTGCACGGGCCGCAGGCGGGCATCGCCGCGGTCAGCGCCATTCGCAATCTGCAATCGCTTGATTCATATTACCTGCTCCACGCCGTGCTCGGCGAATTTGAGTCGCGCCTGAACCATCCGCAGGCCGCCGCGAATCACTTCCGCCGCTCGCTGCAACTGGCGGAAATCAAGTCCGAGCAGGTCTTCCTCGCCAAACGGCTCCAGGCCTGCGAAGCCGCCGGTTGATCCGGTTCGCGTTCCCGGCTTGCGTCCCGGGGTGGGTGGGCGAAAGTTTGGCCCAGCGGGCATGAAGACATTCGACAGCTTGACGGAACGGGAAATTCTCGCGCTGGCCATCTCCCTCGAAGAGGAGGACGCGCGCATCTACGAGGATTTCGCGGACGGATTGCAGGACAACCACCCCGAGCAGGCGGCCAAATTTCGCAACCTGCGACGCGAGGAGGACGGTCATCGCCACCGGCTGCTGGAACTTTACCAGCAGCGTTTTGGTGAGCATGTGCCGTTGATCCGCCGCCAGGATGTGCGCGGCTTCGTAAACCGCCGGCCGGTCTGGCTCGTGCGCCCCCTCGGCTTGACCGCCGTGCAAAGGGCTGCCGAAGGCATGGAACTGGAGACGAAACGATTTTACGAGGCCGCGGCCGCGCGCGCCGCCGACACGGGGATCCGTCAGTTGCTCGGCGACCTCGCCGAGGAGGAACGCAACCACGCGCACACGGCGGAACAAATTGGCAAGGCGAAGCTCAGCGAAAGCGAAGAGGCCCGGCGCAAGCGGCTCTTTGTGTTGCAGGTGGTGCAGCCCGGGCTGGCGGGGTTGATGGACGGCTCGGTTTCCACGCTGGCCCCGCTCTTCGCCGCCGCCTTTGCCACGCACAACAGTTGGGCCACCTTTCTCGTCGGGCTCGCCGCCAGCGTGGGCGCCGGCATCAGCATGGGATTTGCCGAGGCGTTGTCGGATGACGGCAGCCTCACGGGGCGCGGCCACCCGTGGGTGCGCGGACTGGTGTGCGGTTTGATGACGACGGCGGGCGGCATCGGCCACACGCTGCCGTATTTGATTCCGCACGTGCGAACCGCCACCACGGTCGCCGTCTGCGTGGTGCTCGTGGAGCTGTTCCTCATCTCGTGGATCCGCCACCGGTTCATGGACACGCCGTGGTCGGCGGCACTGTTCCAGGTGGCGCTGGGCGGCGCCCTGGTCTTCCTCGCCGGCATTCTGATCGGCATTTCCTGAGTGGCGCCGCGGCGCGCCGCACGTTAAGAAGATACGCATGAACGAGAAAATTGGTTTTGTCGGGGTCGGCCGCATGGGCGCCAACATGGCCCGGCGGTTGCACGACCGTGGCCACGCCGTGACGGCCGTTTATGATCTCAACCGGGAGGCCGCCCAGGCGCTGGCCGGCGAAATCGGCGCCGCCGCTTGCGGGCAACTGGCGGACGTGACGGCGCGGGCGGACTGCATCATCACCGTTGTCAGTGACGACGCGGCGATGCGGCGGATTTTTTCCGAAACGGAGGCCGACAGCCTGCTGCGCAACGCACAGGACAAATTGTTCATCAACTGCGCAACTCTTTCGCCAGCGGTGCACGTTGAAGTCGAACAGGCGGCACGCCGCGCGGGCGCCGACAGCCTCGAAGCGTGCATGGCGTCGAGCATTCCGCAGGCGCGGCAAGGCACGTTGTATCTCATGTGCGCCGGGAGCGAAGCCGCCTTTCGCCGGGCGACGCCGGTGTTGCAGGAGCTCAGCGCATCCATGCGTTTTGTGGGCGGTGCCGGCCAGGCGGCGCAGGTGAAGGCGCTCGTGAACATGGTGATGAACATCAACACCGCCGGTCTGGCAGAGGGCCTCGCGCTCGGCGATGCGTTGGGACTCGACCTGACCCTGCTGCGCGAAGTGCTGTCGCAAACCGGAGCCGCATCGCGCGTGCTGGAGACCGACGGGGCGGACATGCAGCAGCGTGAGCATTCGGTGTTTTTCTCCGCCGCCCACGCGGCCAAGGACAGCGGGATCGCCCTCCAGCTCGGCGAGCAATGCGGCCTGCGCCTGCCGCTGGCGCGCGCCACCAAGGAGCAATACGACCGCATGGTCGCCGCTGGTCTTGGGGGCCTCGACAAATCCGGCATTGCCGAACTAACCTTCAAAGGCCGTCACGCCGGCCCACAGTCATGAACCCCCTACCCACCGTGAAATATCCCATCCCGGATTACCGGACACTGATTGTCCGCGGGTGGCGGCGCAAATGCCCGCAATGCGGCCAGGGACCGATTTACCGACGCTGGCTGAACTTCCACGAACGCTGCCCCGTATGCGGACTGCTCTATCTCCCAAACCAGGGCGATTTGTTCGGGCCGCTCGTGTTCCTCGACCGGGCGCTGTTTCTCATTCCGTTCATCGTGCTTTTTTACTTCCGCGTCTGGCATCCGCCGCTGGCGGTTTATCTGGTGTGCGGCGGGGCGATGATTTTTGGGCTGATTTACACGCTCCCGCACCGCAACGGTGTCAGCCTTGCGTTCGATTACCTGATGCGTCGTCGCGGCGGCGACTTGATGGATCCGAACGAGCCGGACGCAAAATAGGACGAATTCGCCGCCCGGCGCGGCCGCAAAAAAACTGTTCGCGGGCGGGTTGCGCGACGGCGCTTTGTAGTTCACCTTGCGCGCCTATGGAGCCAACCTTCAAAGCTTACGCCGCCCTCAACAAGGGCGAACCACTGCGCCCCTTCGAATTCAACGCGGGCGAACTCGGCGCCGAACAGGTCGAAGTCGCCGTCGAATATTGCGGCATCTGCCACTCGGACCTTTCCATGCTCGACAATGAGTGGGGCATGGCAAAATTCCCGTTTGTGCCCGGCCACGAAATCATCGGCAAAGTCGTGGCCGTGGGCCCGCACGCGAAGAACCTGCGCGTCGGCCAGCGCGTGGGCATTGGCTGGATGTCCGGCAGTTGCATGGCGTGCAAGCAGTGCCTTTCCGGCGACCACAATCTTTGCGCGCACGGCGAAGGCACGATCGTGCAGCGCCACGGCGGCTTTGCCGACCGGGTCCGCGCGCATTGGGCGTGGACGATTCCCCTGCCCGATTCGCTCGACCCGGCCCGGACCGGGCCACTGTTCTGCGGCGGCATCACAGTGTTCAACCCGATTTTGCAGGCGGGCGTCAAACCCACCGACCGCGTGGGGGTGATTGGCATCGGCGGGCTGGGCCACATGGCGCTTTCGTTCCTCGCCAAATGGGGCTGCGAAGTGCACGCCTTCACGTCCAGCGCGGCCAAACACGAGGAGGCCAAACGCCTCGGCGCGCATCACGTGGTGAATTCCCGCGACAGTGCCCAGATGAAAAAACTCGCGGGCGCCCTCGACTTCGTGCTGGTCACGGTCAATGTGCCGCTGGATTGGGACGCCATCATCCAGACCCTCGCGCCACGCGGACGATTGCACTTCGTGGGCGCGGTGCTGGAGCCGGTGCCCGTGGCGGCATTTTCGCTCATCACGGCGCAGCGGGCCATTTCCGGGTCGCCGACCGGCAGCCCGGCCGCCGTCGCGGCGATGCTCGACTTCTGCGCGCGGCACAACATCGCCCCCATCACGGAAACCTTCCCGATGTCGCAGGTGAATGCCGCGCTGGACCACGTGCGCGCCGGCAAGGCCCGCTATCGCGTCGTCCTCCAGAACGATTTCTGATCCACCCCGTCATTGTTTCATGAGCCAGGAAAACCTTTCCGCGCCGCACCTGTTTGCCCCGTTTACCCTGCGCGGGGTCACGCTCCGCAATCGCGTTGGCATGTCGCCGATGTGCCAATACTCGGCCACTGACGGATACGCCAACGACTGGCATTTCGTTCACCTTGGCACGCGGGCCGTGGGCGGCGCGGGGCTGATCCTCGTGGAAGCGACGGCGGTGGCGCCGGAAGGCCGCATCACGCCGGGCTGTCTCGGCTTGTGGGACGATGCCCACATCGCGCCACTCGCCCGCATCGCCGGCTTCCTCAAACAGCACGGCGCCGTGCCTGGCATCCAAATCGGTCACGCGGGCCGGAAGGCCTCGGCGGCCCTGCCATGGCGCGGCGGCGCGCACTTGTCCGAAGCCGAAGGCGGCTGGCCCACGATCGCGCCGAGCGCGATTCCCTTTGGCGCTGATCTGCCCAAAGTCCCCCGCGCCATGACCGCAGCAGACATCGTCCGGGTGAAAAACGACTTTGTGGCCACGGCCCGGCGCGCGTTGGCGGCCGGATTCGAGTGGCTGGAGTTGCATGCCGCGCACGGCTATCTCTTGAACGAATTCCTCTCGCCGCTCACGAACCAGCGCACCGATCAATATGGCGGCAGCCTCGAAAACCGCATGCGACTCCTGGTTGAAATCGCCCAGGCCGTGCGCCAAGCCTGGCCGGACAATCTGCCGCTCGCGGCGCGCATTTCGGCCGTTGATTGGGTGCCCGGCGGATGGCAGATCGAGGACAGCATCGCGCTGGCGAAACAACTCAAGGCGGCGGGCGTGGATTTGATTGATTGCAGTTCGGGCGGACTGGTGCCGGACGCAAAGATCAAGGTGGAGCCCGGCTATCAGGTGCCGTTTGCCGAAAGCGTCCGGCGCGGCGCGGCCATTGCGACCGCCGCCGTCGGTTTCATTACCGAGCCACAACAAGCGGACACCATCATCCGGCAAGGCCAGGCGGACCTGGTGCTGCTTGCCCGCGAAATGCTCCGCAACCCCTACTGGCCCATCCAGGCCGCACGCACCCTGGGCCAGAAACCGGCGCTGGCCACGCCCGTGCAATATGGTCGCGCGCTCAATTGACCGGCAGTTACAGAACAACCCGCAACCCAGAAAGGACCAGACATGAAACGCAAGGCATCCGCCGTTTGGAACGGCAGTTTGAAGGACGGCAAAGGCGCCATCTCAACGGAAAGTGGCGCGCTCAAGGCATTGCAATACTCGTTCGGCACCCGGTTTGAGAACGGCGTGGGCACGAATCCCGAGGAACTTATCGGCGCCGCGCACGCCGGCTGTTTCGCGATGGCCTTCTCGGCCGAACTGGGCAAGGCCGGGCTGACACCAGCCTCCATTCAGGCCACGGCCACGGTGACGCTGGACAAAACGGACGCCGGCTGGACGGTTACCGCCTCGCATCTCGACGTGGCGGCCCGGGTTCCCGGCGCCGACGCGAACCAGGTGCTGGCCATCGCCAACACGGCCAAGGCCGGCTGCCCCATTTCGCGCCTGCTCAAGGCCGAGGTGACCCTGACGGCCAGGGTGGAATCATAATCCTCTTCAATTGCCCCCCGGGGACCGGGCGGACCGGGCCCCGCGGGGCGGCGCTTTTTGGTGGCCAGCGGCCGGGCGGCGGGTGATGATGCGCCGCCACCGATGAATGGGCGAACGCAAGACGGCACGCATGCAGGACGCCGGAACGTGCTGCCAGCCACGGCTCCCAAATTCCGCGCCATCCAGATTCTCCTCAGCATTGTGGGGCTGCTGATCGGCCTGCCCGCCACGCTGCCCGCGCAGCCGGTCACCAACGCGGTCCTGCGCGTGGTAATGGACGACAATTACCCGCCCTATGTTTTTCGCAACGCCCAGGGAAAGCTCGAAGGCATCCTCATTGATGAATGGAAACTCTGGGAAAAGAAGACCGGCAGCCGGGCGGAACTGCACGGCATGGACTGGGGCTCGGCCCTGCAACGCATGCGCGCCGGAGATTTTGACGTCATCGACACCATTTTCCAGACCGAGGATCGTTCCGCCCTCTACGAGTTTTCCAAACCCTACGCGCGGATCGAGGTCCCCATCTTCTTTCGCAAGGATCTTTCGGGCATTACCGACATCGACTCACTGCACGGCTTTCCCGTTGCGGTGAAGCGGGGCGACGCCGCGGCCGACCTGCTGCAAACCCACGGCATCAACACCCTGCTGCTGTTCACCAACTACGAGGACCTCGTCACCGCCGCGGCTTCCGGCAAGGTCAACGTGTTCGTCGTGGACCTGCCGCCGGCGAATTATTACCTGCACAAGCGGGGCATCGCGGGCGAGTTCCGCCATTCCGCGCCCATCAACGTGGGCGCGTTTCATCGCGCCGTGCTCAAGGGCGACCACGCCACGCTGCAATTGGTCGAGGACGGTTTCCGCCGCATCAGCGCGGCCGAGCACCAGCAGATTCAGGACAAGTGGATGGGCACCTCCCTTGAGAACACGCCCATTCTCCGGCATGCGCTTTACGGCATTGGCGCGGCCGGGGTGTTGATCATCGTGCTGGTCATCTGGAGCTGGACGCTGCGGTTGGAAATTCGCCGGCGCACCGCGGCGCTCGCCGCCAGCGAAGAAACGCTGCGCCTCGCGGTGACCGGCGGCCACGTCGGGATTTGGGAATGGAACACCCGCACCGACGTGCTGTTCTGGAACGACGAGCTGAAGCAAATCTTCGGGCTGCCCGAATCCACCAGCGACCTGACGTTGCTGCAATTCGTGAAGGCCATTCACCCGGAGGACCGCGCCTGGGTTGAAGAATCCTTTCGCCAGGCGCTCGCGGAACGGACCGGCTTCGACCTCGAATTCCGCATCACCCGCCCCGATGGCCGCATCCGCTGGCTCGGCTCGCGCGGCCATGGCGACTACGACGCCAAGGACAATCCCACGCGCATGATGGGCGTCGCCCTGGACGTCACGGAACGGAAGCAAAACGAGGCGCTCGTCGCCGGACAAAGGAAGGCGCTGGAAATGATCGCCACGGGCGCGCCCTTGCCGGAAATCCTCGAGCATCTCCTCAACGTGCTCGAAGCCCAGTCCCCCGAGATGGTGTGCTCCATTCTCCTGTTCGATGCGGATCAGGGCCGTCTGCGGCACGGTGCCGCGCCGCGGCTGCCCCGCGAATTCGTGGCGGCGGTGGACGGCATGTGCGTCGGGCCGGAGGTCGGTTCGTGCGGCACCGCCGTGTTCGAGCGAACACCGGTGCTGGCGGAAAACATTGCCACTGACCCGCGTTGGACGCATTTCCGCGAACTGGCGCTGGCCCACGGGCTGCACGCGTGCTGGTCCACGCCGATTTTCGACGCCCAGAACCAGGTGCTGGGCACCTTCGCCGTTTATTTCCGCGAACCCGGCCGGCCGACGGACAAGCACCGGCGCCTGATGGAGGCCGCCACGCACACCGCCGCCATCGGGATTGTGCATCATCGCAACCGCCAGGCCCTGCTGACCCTGAATGAGCGTTACGCCCGGCAGGAGGCGGCACTGAGCACGCTGACACGCAACCACGCGCTGCAGGCCGGCAATTTCAACACCATCCTGCAACAACTCACGGAGATTGTTGCCCGGACACTGGACGTGGAACGCGTGAGCGTGTGGCGTTACACTACGAACAAGGCGGCAATCGTTTGCGCGGAACTGTTCGAGCGCGCCGCCCGGCGTCATTCCAGCGGCACCGAGCTCGCTGCCGCGTTGAATCCGCCGTATTTCCGGGCGCTGGCCGACTCGGATGTCATTGCCGCCCACGACGCCGCGCACGACCCGCGCACGGAACAGTTCACCGCCGCCTACCTCCAGCCGCTCGGCATCACGTCCATGCTGGACACGCCCCTGCACCTGCGCGGCGACACGGCGGGCGTGCTGTGCTGCGAACACATCGGCCCCGTGCGCCAGTGGACACCGGACGAACAAACGTTCGCCGTGGCGGTGGCCAACCTGGTTTCCATGCTGCTCGGCCAGCTCGAGGAGCAGCGGCTTGAGGAACAACTGCGCCACTCGCAAAAAATGGAGGCCATCGGCCAGCTCGCCGGCGGCGTGGCGCATGATTTCAACAACATTCTCACGTCGATGATGATGCAGGCGGACCTCGCGGCCCTGCACGAAGATCTGCCCGCGGAAACGCGCGATGCGCTCGCCGACATCCGCACCGCAGCCGACCGCGCCGCCGCACTGACCCGGCAACTGCTCATGTTCAGCCGCCGCCAGGTGATGCAGCCGCGGCCCGTGGACGTGGACGAAATCGTCACGCACCTCGTCAAAATGTTGCAGCGCATCCTGGGCGAGGATATCCGCATCGAGCTCAACCTCCACGCCTCGCCGGCGTTGACGCAGGCCGACGCGGGCATGCTCGATCAGGTGCTCATGAATCTGGCGGTGAATGCGCGGGACGCGATGCCGGACGGCGGACGGCTCACCATCGAAACGTCGCTCCGCCAGGTCGTGGCCGGCACCGCCGGCGAATTCCCCGACGTGGCGACCGGAGCCTATCTCTGCCTTGCCGTGCAGGACACGGGTTGCGGCATTCCGCCCGAGAATTTGTCGCGCGTCTTCGAGCCGTTCTTCACCACCAAGGCGCCGGGCAAGGGAACGGGCCTCGGACTCGCCACCGTGTTTGGCATCGTCAAACAGCACGGCGGCGCGGTGCGCGTGCAAAGCGAACCGGGCCAGGGCGCGCGGTTCGAAATCCTGCTGCCGCAACTGACCACGTCCCGCGAAACCGGTCTCGACCCGGCGAAGCCCGCACCCACGCAAGGCGGCCGTGAAACCATCCTGCTCGTGGAAGACGAGCCCGCCGTGCAACGCCTGACGCAGGCGGTGCTCGAGCGTCACGGCTACCGCGTGCACGCGGCGGCCGATGGACCGACGGCACTGGGGCTTTGGCGGGAACATCGGGAACACATTGACCTGCTGTTGACCGACCTCGTGATGCCCGGCGGACTGGGCGGTCATGACCTGGCCGTCCAGCTCTGCCGTGAGCAGCCCGCGCTGAAGGTCGTCTTCACCTCCGGTTACAGTGCCGAACTGGCCGGCCAGGAACTGGTCATGACGCCGGGCTGCCAGTTTCTGCCCAAGCCCAGCACACCGCAGCAAATTCTCGAAATCGTCCGGCGAACCATGGACGCCTGAACCGCGCCACCGGGCAATCGCCCATTGACCATCCCCACGGCTCAAGAATATCGTCGGGCGCGTTGGGCGCCAAAATTGCCAGATCATCGCTGCTCGCCGCGCATCCGCGCGCGGGCGGCGCCATCGTCGCCATGCTCGTGCTGGCGCTGGGCTTTTTCATTGCCGGCCTCTTCCGGCCGTTCACGGCGGTGACGAAGCTGTGGCTGTTTGAAAACCAGATTTCGGTTTATCGCGGGCTGGTCGTCCTGTGGCAGGCCAGCGAGCTGTTCCTGTTCCTCATCCTGTTCGTGTTCACGGTGTGTTTCCCCTTCGTGAAGATCAACGCCATGCTCGTGCTATGGCTGCATCCCAAGCTCGACAGCGACCACGCCCGGAAGCTGTTTCACTTCGTCGCCAACCTCGGCAAGTGGTCGATGCTCGACGTGTTCGTGGTGGCGATTCTCGTGCTGACGGTGAAATCTGGCGGTGTGGCCAGCATCAAGGTTGAGGACGGTTTCTTCCTGTTTTTCATTTCCGTCATGCTGACACAGTTCGCCTCGTTGTGGACGGGCAAGGTGGTTGCCCGGCTGAACCATTGAACCCGCCGGAAAGATGCGGGGCGACGCGCCGGTTAAAACACTTCCGCCTTCAGCCCCGACACGAGCCGGACGGTTTGGGCGATACGGGAGAGGCTTTTCAGCGGGAGATGACTGCAGCCGACGTTCTGTATCGGGCGCGAGGCTGAATAGATTTGCACCAGCGAAATCTGCGCCCCCTTCTCCTTCAACTCGCGCAACCGGAGCGCAAACTGCTCGATTTCCTCGGCCGGCGGCTCCTCGCCGTTGATGGCGGGAAAGAGGCTTTGAATCACCACGGGCCGTTGCTGGCCGACGAGCACAATGTTCGCCAGCGTCTGTTCCAGGGTCACACTGCGCGGACGGTTGACGCGGTTGATGTAGGCCTGCGTGCCGCCGTCGAGCTTGATCCAGATTTCGTCCTGGCGCGTCAGGAGTTTCAGCCCCTGTTGAACTTCCGGGCGGTCCAGCCCGGAGCCGTTCGTGATCAGGACCAGTTTGAAGAAGGGGAATTTGCCCAGCGCACGGATGTGCACCACCTCGCGCACGGCCGTGGCAAACTGCGGTGACAGCGTGGGTTCACCATCGCCGCTGAGCGCCACATGCCGCAGTTCCAGCAGTTCCACCGGCAGATTGCGATAGGCCGGCCGTTCCCGCAGTTGATTGGAGGCCACGAATTCGAGCGTGCGCTGCAATTCGACCGCCATCACGTCCGTGTCGAGCCGGGTGTCGCGCGGCGGCTGGGTGCGGTTCACCTCGCAATACACGCAGTCGAAGTCGCAGTAGCGGTCGGGGTTCAAGTTGACGCCCACTGACAAGCCGCGGGCCCGGGGTGAGAGCACGACATAGACGAACCGATTGTCGAGGAAGTCGCGCGGGCAGCCGAACGCCGTTTCGCGGGGCAGGTGCGACAGCGAACCGCCGCGCCGTTTCTTGTCGAACGGCTCGGTCGCAACGGCGGATTTGGAAGTCAACTCTTCCACAGTATTCATTGGCAATCTAGGTTTGCGCCGGCCCGCCTACTACACCCGCCTTGGCAATTCTCGGCCATTTCTTGGCAGGTCGCCGGATTCGGCGCCGGTCCGGCACGACATCATTGACCGGTCTAGCCAAGCCGGGACGTGGGCACTGGATAACTCGAGATGGCGCGCATGTATTGGGCGCGCTCAAAGGCGCTCGGATCGGCACAATTCCTCTGGCTCAAGCTGCCCTTGAGCTGCGTCACCGATTCGTATTCGTGTTCCTCCAGCCACGCGACCAGGTCCTTTTCCACGTCGGCGATGTGCTTGACACCGTGCCGCAACAAGGTGGAGCACAGCATCGCCACATCCGCGCCGGCCATCAGCACCTTCAACACGTCGGTCGCCCGGTGCACGCCGCTGGTCGCTGCAAGGCTCGCCTGGATGCGGCCGTGGAGAATTGCCACCCAGCGCAACGGCACCCGCATGGCCATCGGCGTGCTGAGGAGAATGTTCGGCTGGACTTCGAGCGTTTCGAGGTTGATGTCCGGCTGATAGAAGCGATTGAACAGCACCAGCCCGTTGGCCCCGGCTTCGTCCAGCCGTTTCGCCATGTTGGCAAAGTTGCTGAAGAACGGGCTCAACTTCACCGTCACCGGAATGCTCACCTCCGACTTCACGGCCTGAAGAATGTCGAGGTAGGTCTGTTCGACGTCAGTGCCCGTGAGGTTCACATCCGTCGGGATGTAGTAGATGTTCAGTTCCAGCGCGTCGGCGCCCGCCTGCTGGATTTGCCGGGCGTATTCCGTCCAGCCGCCCGCGGACGAACCGTTGAGGCTTGCGATGACGGGGATGTTCACCGCCGCCTTGGCCTGGGCGATGTGCTTGAGGTATTCCTCGGGACCGAGCTTCAGGTTCTCCGGCTCCGGGAAATAGGTCAGCGCCTCGGCGAAGCTCTCCGTCCCGTGCTCGAGGTGCTGCGCCAGCTCGATGCGATCCAGACGCAACTGCTCCTCGAAGAGCGAATACAACACCACCGCCGCCGCGCCCGCGTCTTCCATGCGCTTGATGTTGCCCAGATCCTCCGAGAGCGGCGACGCCGAGGGCACCAGTGGCGTGCGGAGTTTCAGTCCGAGATAATTTGTGCTGAGGTCCATGAGACAGTCCTGGTTGTGGGCGGCAGATCAGTTTTCGACCGTTGAGGGCGTCGCCGGTGCGGGTGCGGGCTGGGCCGGCGCAAACGGGCGCTGGGCGAGGTATTCGTAGAACTTCCACCGCCGGTCGGCGTCCGCCTGTGCCTGGGCGAAAAACTTCTTCGCGTCGTCGGGCCGGCTCTTGGTGAGCATCTTGAACCTGTTTTCCGTAAGCATGTAGTCCTGCACCTTCATCCGGGCCGCCGCGGAATCCAGTTGCAGCGGATTCTCGCCACGCTCGGCGCGCCGGGGGTCATAGCGGTAAAGCAGCCACTGGCCGGACTCCACCGCCGCCTTCTGCTGCCGGGCGCCCACTCCCAGGTCGAGCGCGATGCCGTGCGCGATGCAATGGCTGTAGGCGATGATCAGGGACGGTCCCGGATAACTCTCCGCCTCGACGAACGCCTTCAACGTATGCTCATCCTTAGCACCCATCGCGACACTCGCCACGTAGATGTTGCCGTAAGTCATGGCGATGAGGCCCAGGTCCTTTTTTCCGGCCGGCTTGCCGCCCGCGGCGAATTTCGCCACCGCGCCGCGCGGCGTGGACTTCGACATCTGGCCGCCCGTGTTGGAATACACTTCCGTATCCATCACGAGCACGTTCACATCACGGCCGCTCGCCAGCACGTGGTCCAGGCCGCCGTAGCCGATGTCATAGGCCCAGCCGTCGCCCCCGAGAATCCACACGCTGCGCTTTACGAGCGTGTCGGCGAGCGAGGCCAGCAACCGGGCCTCGGGCGTGGTCAAAACAGCAAGTTTCCGCTTCAAAATCTCCACGCGCTCGCGCTGCTCCTGGATGCCGGCTTCATCGTGTTGATCGGCCAGCAGCAGGCCCGTGATGAGATTGTCGCCGAGCTGCGGCGCCAGTTTTTTCACGAGTTCGGCCGCGAACTCCCGTTGCTTGTCCAGCGACACCCGGAAGCCGAGGCCGAACTCGGCGTTGTCCTCGAACAACGAATTGCACCACGTCGGCCCGCGGCCGCATTTGTTGGTGGCGTAGGGCGTGGTCGGCAGGTTCCCGCCGTAAATCGAGGAGCAGCCGGTGGCATTGGCGATCACGGCGCGGTCCCCGAACAGTTGCGACAGCATCTTGATGTAGGGCGTCTCGCCGCAGCCGGCGCACGCGCCGCTGAATTCGAAGAGCGGCTGCATCAACTGCTGCTGGCGCAACGTGGTGGTCTTCACCTTGCGCCGGTCCAGTTCCGGCAGGCCCAGGAAGAAATCCCAGTTGGCGCGCTCGGCCTCGCGCAACGGCGCCTGCGGCCGCATGTTGATCGCTTTCAATTTGGCCTCGGCCTTGTTGCGCGCAGGGCAGACATCCACACAGATGCCGCAACCCGTGCAGTCCTCCGCCGCCACCTGCAGGGTAAACTTCTGGCCCTTGAATTCCGGCAGGCGCGAGGCGGTGGACTTGAACAGGGCCGGCGCGTTCTTCAATTCCGCATCGTCATACACCTTCGCGCGGATGGTGGCATGCGGACAAATCGCCACGCACTTGAGACATTGGATGCAGACCTTCTCATCCCACACCGGGATTTCGAGGGCCAGATTGCGCTTCTCAAACTGCGCGGTGCCCGTGGGAAAGGTGCCGTCCGCCGGAAAGGCGCTCACCGGCAGTTCGTCGCCCTCCCCGGCCGTGAGCCGGCCCAGCACGTCCCGCACGAATGCGGGAGCCGCCGGGCTGACCGGCGGGAGCAACGGGCCGGCACCGTTGACGGGCTGCGTGAGCGGCACTTCATGCAGGTGCTCCAGCGTGTGATCCACCGCCTTGAGGTTCATCGCCACCACCTCCTCGCCTTTTTTGCCGTAGGTTTTTTTGATGGAATGCTTGATGGCCTCGATGGCGGTTTCGCGCGGCAGCACGCCGGCCAGGGCGAAGAAGCAAACCTGCATGATGGTGTTGATGCGCCCGCCCATGCCGCTGTTCCGGGCCACGGTGGTGGCATCGATCACGTAAAATTTCGCCCGCTTGGCGAGGAGCTGCTTCTGCACCGGCGTCGGCAGGTGCGACCACACTTCGTCCCGGCCGTAAGGCGTGTTGAGCAGGAAAACGCCGCCCGGCACGAGGTTCTTCAGCAGGTCGAACTTCTCCAGAAACCCGGGCAGGTGGCAGGCCACAAAATTCGCGCGGCTGACGAGATAGCTGGACCGGATTTGCTGCGGCCCAAAACGCAGGTGCGACACGGTCATGCTGCCGGATTTCTTGGAGTCGTAAACGAAGTAGCCCTGCGCAAAATTGTCCGTGCCCTCGCCGATGATCTTGATGGAATTCTTGTTCGCCCCCACTGTGCCATCCGCCCCCAGCCCGTAGAACATGGCGCGCACCACGCTGTCCGGCTCGGTCGAAAAGTCCGGGTCCACGGGCAGGCTGGTGTGGGAGACGTCATCCTGAATGCCCACGGTGAAACCATGCCGGGGTCTGGCCTGTGCCAGATTGTCGAACACCGCCTTGACCATGGCCGGCGTGAATTCCTTCGATGACAAACCGTAGCGGCCGCCGACGATTTTCGGCATGGCTGCAAACTGGCTGGAGCCGTTCATCACCGCCTCGGCCACGGCGGCCACCACGTCTTGGTAAAGCGGCTCGCCCGCCGCGCCCGGTTCCTTCGTGCGGTCAAGGACGGCCAGCTTCTTCACCGTCGCCGGCAACGCGGCCAGGAACTTGCCCAGGTCAAAGGGGCGAAACAGCCGCACCTTGAGCACCCCGACCTTCTCGCCCTGTTTCATCAGATGTTCGACCGCTTCGTGCGCAACCTCGCAGCCTGAGCCCATCAGCACGATGACACGATCAGCGTCCGGCGCGCCGACATAATCGAAGAGGTTGTAGCTGCGGCCCACAATGCGGGCGAATTGCGCCATGGCCTCCTGCACAATGTCAGGGCAGGCCTGGTAATAGGGATTGCACGCTTCGCGACCCTGGAAAAACGCGTCGGGATTTTGCGCCGTGCCCCGCAACACCGGCCGGTCAGGTGACATTGCCCGGGCGCGGAATGCATTGACCAGCGAATCATTGATCATCGCCCGGATGTCCGCCTCCGCGAGCATCTCGATTTTTTGCACCTCATGCGACGTGCGAAATCCGTCAAAGAAATGCACGAACGGCAGGCGCGCCTTCAGTGACGCCGCCTGCGCGATGAGCGCGAAATCCGTGGCTTCCTGCACGCTGGCGGAACACAACATGCCCCAACCGCACGAGCGCACCGCCATCACGTCACTGTGATCGCCGAAAATGGACAGCGCATGCGTCGCAATCGTGCGGGCCGTGACGTGAAACACGCAGGGCAGCAGTTCGCCCGCGATCTTGAACATGTTGGGGATCATCAACAGCAGCCCCTGCGACGCCGTAAACGTGGTCGCCAGCGATCCCGTCTGAAGCGCGCCGTGCACACCGCCCGCGGCACCGCCCTCGCTCTGGTATTGAACCACCGACGGCACCGTGCCCCACAAGTTCTTCCGCCCCTCGGACGACCATTGATCGCAAAACTCGGCCATGGGTGAGGACGGAGTGATGGGATAGATTGCCATGACCTCGTTCAGGCGGTAGGCGATGTTGGCGACCGCCTCATTGCCATCGAGGGTGACCAGTTTTCGTGCGTTCATGAGTTGAAATTGCGTTCACGAAGCCCGTGTGCAGGTTGGCTCCGTGCCATTTCAAACTAGGCCGACGGCCAATCGGAGCCTTCCCTATTTTGCCAAAGGCACAACATGGTTTGGCTTGTCCCGCGCCGCGAAGTCGCGAAGATGCGGATTTTGACGCCCGGCGGCCCGGGCCGGTTCTCTTAAAAAAATTTGCCGGCAACGCCCGCGGCATTGCCGGCAAACATGGTCCGCGAAGGACGCGGAAAAACTTCAATTCACGACGCCGGGGCGATCGTTCGGAGCACTGCCCCAGGCGCGATTGGGCTGCGGCCCCATGGTGAGTTCCAGGCGGCCACCCGCCGCGATTTCGTCGTGGGCCAGCCAGGTCCGCTCCAGCGGCCGGCCATTCAAACGAGCCGACTGGATGTAAACATTCTGCGGCGAGTTGTTTTTCGCCACCACCCTGAAGGTGTGCGCGTGGTAATGCTGATCGTCCAGCCGCAGCGTCACCTGATCCGCCATCGGACTGCCAATCACATACCGGCCGCTGACCGGATCCACCGGGTAGAAGCCCATGGCCGTAAACACATACCAGGCCGAGGTCTGCCCGCAGTCGTCGTTGCCGCACAGGCCGCCGGGGTGATTGTTGTAAAGCGACGTTGCGATGTGCCGGACGCGCGCCTGGGTTTTCCACGGCTGGCCGGCGTAATCATACAGGTAGGCCACGTGATGACACGGCTCGTTTCCGTGCGCATACATGCCGATCAGGCCCGTCACGTCCGAGAGCTGGTTGGGAATTTTTTCCCGCGTGTCGAACATCTCATCCAGCTTGGTCACGAACGCCTCGTCGCCGCCGAGTTTGGCGATGAGCGCCGGGACATCCTGCGGCACGAAGAACGTGTATTGCCAGGCGTTGGCCTCGGTGTAGTCGTTGAACTGGATGCGCTTCGGGTCAAACGGCGTGACCCAGCTGCCGTCGCGGTTCTTGCCGCGCATGAAGCCGGTGGACGCATCGAAGACATTCTCCCAGTTGCGGGCTCGCGTGGCATACTTGCGCGCCACGTCGGCCTGGCCGAGCGCCTGCGCAAATCGCGCAATGCACGAATCGTCGTAGGCATATTCCAGCACCTTGGAAACGCTCTGCACATCGCGGCGCGACGGGATGAAGCCCCGTTCGCGGTAGCTGTCGAGTTCGGCGCGGTTTTTGTCCGTGGTGGCGATCATGTCGGCGAGCGCCTCCTTGGCGTCCCAGCCGCGGAACCCCTTGCGATACGCTTCGGCAATGACGGGGATTGCGTGGTTGCCAATCATGCACCAGTTCTCCTTGCCGCCCTCCGTCCAGACCGGCAGGGTGTTTTGGCCGAAGCACGTGAAGTGCGTCAACATCGTCTGCACGATGTCATTCACGCGCTGGGGCTGGGTGAGCGTCAGCAGTGGTTGCTCGGCGCGGAAGGTGTCCCAAAGCGACAGTTCCGTGTAGTATTCGTAGCCTTTGGCCTCATGCACCTTCAGGTCGGGACCGCGAAACTGCCCGTCCACATCACTCAAAAGGGTCGGCGCCATCATCGTGTGATAAAGGGCCGTGTAGAAGGTCTGTTTGAAGGCTTCGCCATCGCTGCTCACCTCGACACCGTTCAGCGCCTGTTCCCATTGCCGCCGCGCCGCCTTGACGACGGCGTCAAAATCCCAGTTCGGCAGTTCGGCGTTCAAATTGCGTTGCGCACCGGCCACGCTCACGGTGGACAATCCCACGCGCACGAGCACCGGCTTGCCTGCCTGGGTTTTGAAATCGAAATGGCCGCGAATGTCCTTGCCCTGGGCCTCCTCGCCCGTGACTTCCTGCCCGTTGAATTGGATGCCCGACGTGGCAAACGGCTGGGAAAACTCGAGGTAGAAGTAATACACCTTGTCGCCGCCCCATCCGGCACTCCGGCGGAAACCGCTCGCGGCATGGTTGTTTTCCACCTTCAACTGCGCATCGGTCGGTTCATTCCCGACACCGTGGTGCAGGTCGATGATGACGTGCGCCTGGTCGGTCTGGGGAAACGTGTAACGGTGCATGCCCGCGCGGGCGGTGGCCGTGAGTTCCACGTTGATTTTTTCATCGGGCAGAAACACGCAGTAGTAGCCGGGGCGCGCCTCCTCCTGCTCGTGCGAGAACCGCGCGCGATACCCTTCTCCGGGTTTGTCGCCGGGGGCCAGTTTCACCTCGCCGACCAGCGGCATCAGCAGCACGTTGCCCAGATCGGCGCAGCCCGTGCCAGTGAGATGGTTGTGCGAAAACCCCATCACGGAGCCGTCCGAGTAATGATAACCGGAACAGCCGTCCCAAGTCGTGTCGCGCGTGTCGGGTGACAATTGCACCATCCCGAAGGGCACGGTCGCCCCGGGAAAAACGTGGCCGTGTTCATCCGTGCCGATGATGGGATTGACGTAATCAACCGGCGACTTGGCGAAGGCAGGGGCGGCGCCCAGCCCGAGCAGCAACAGCGCGAGGGCGGAACGCGATACGTGTCGAGGGATGTTTTGCATGGTCATTTGGTAAACCGGGCGCGGCTGCGAATCAAGGAATGACGCGGCGCGGCCAGCCAACCGGGCCACCCAAACAGCGCCTCTGCGATTGCTTTCGCCCTGGCAACTCCGGTAAACCTTCGCCACTTCCCATGCCAAATACGCCGCCGGAAAAGGTCGACGTGCACAGCGAAGGATTTCTTCATTCGCTGATGCGCAAGCAGCTCAAACTGTCCATCGCCTGCGCACTCGCCTTCCTGCTGGTGCTGCTCGGCCTGCCGCTGGCAAACTACTTTGCGCCCGGGCTGATGGCCACGCGCATCTTCGGCTTCACGCTCACGTGGTTCCTGCTCGGCATCGGTTTCTTCCCCGCCGTGTGGTGCATTTCGTTTTACTTCATCAGGCGGTCCATTGCGCTGGAGCAGGAAGAAGTAGCTGAAGTTGCAGAGGAGAAAGGGGGAAAGGGAGAAAGGGAGAATTTCAGCCGATGAGAGCAGCCGGCAAAATCACTCATCACTGGCAGTTGGAAGTCTATCAACTTTCCATCGCGACCGGAATGCGACTGTTCGAACTTTCCAAGAAGTTTCCACGCGAGGAGACATATTCGCTGACCGACCAGGTGCGCCGATCCTCCCGTTCCGTTTCCAGTCACATTTCGGAAGGCTGGCGCCGCCGGCGTTACGAGGCCGCATTTTGTGAGAAACTGAACGGCGCTGAAAGCGAGGCGGCTGAAACTCAGACTTGGATCGAATACGCCGTCCGGTGCGGCTACATCACCGCCAAGGATGGCCGGGAACTTCACCGCGCCTACGATTTCATCATGGGCAAGCTGGTAAAAATGCAGAACACCCCCGAAGTCTGGCTCCTCAAGAATCCACGCACGCGGTGCTGATCTCTCTTTCACCCCTTCACCCTTTCTCCCTTTCAAACCGACATGGAACCCATGCTCGCCCTCGCCTTCGACTCCTACATCCTCGCCTTCAGCTCCCTCACCGTCGTCGTGACGATCTGGATGGGCTTTCGCGCGGCGAAAACATCCAAGACCGCGAGCGACTTCTTCGTGGCGGGCCGCAGCGTGAGTGTGGGCTGGAATGCCAGCGCCATCTCCGGCGAATACCTCAGCGCCGCCAGCTTCATGGGCATCGCGGGCATGGTGATGTCGAGCGGTTACGATGCGCTGTGGTATCCGGTCTGTTACGCGTGCGGCTATCTGTTCCTGCTGCTGTTCATCGCCGGCCCGTTGCGCCGCTTCGGGGCCTACACAATTCCGGATTTCGCCGAGGGCCGGTTCGACTCGCCGCTGTTCCGCAAGATCGCCGTGTGCTTCGTGCTGTTCATTGGCTTCTTCTACACGATGCCGCAGATGAAAGGCGCGGGGACGACGCTGGCCTACATCTTCCCGGGCCTGCCGTATTGGGCGGGCGTGGTGCTGGTGGGCGCGGTCATCACGCTCAACGTCGCGCTCGGCGGCATGAAAGGCATCACGCTGGTGCAGGCGTTTCAATACTGGGTCAAGATGTTCGCCATCTCGGTGCCCATCTTCGTGCTCATGGCGGTGTATGGGCATTATGGGAAACAACTCGGGGCGAATGGGGGAAACGTCCAACATCCAGTGTCCAACGTCCAACGTTCAACGAACGGGACGAACGCTGCTTTGGAAGTTGGAAGTTCAAAGTTGAGCGTTGAACGTTCAGTTCTTCCGTTGACAGGGCTTGAAGTTCAAAAGCATCCCGATTTCCAAAAAAGCTTCATCAGCTTCGCGCTTAATTCTGAGCGTAAGATTGAGCAAATTGTTCCGGCACTTGCGAGTGATGCCACGGTTAAAGAAAAGGCTGACGTCGTTGCGGATTGGTTGACCGATGCTCCGCAGGTGGACGGAATGAAAACTCGGACAACGCTACAGACCATCGGTGCATATAATGCAGCCATTCGTCGCACCGTTTGGGTGGCAATTAGTCTGACAAACTCGTGGATGCAGAATGCAAGAACCAACCCGTCCTTTGGCGTAAAACAAACGCGCCAGCAAGCCGAGCTAGCGCTAGAAAAATTCTTGAACGAAGCTGGTATTGGCTTGGCAAGACTGGCTGGCGATGAGGTGGCAGCAATTCCGAACAGTGAAGCGGCGCAGTATGCGAAGTTATTCGCTGCGTGGAATTCGGCAACCATTGTTCGCAAACCGCTCCCCGAAAAAGCTCCCAAGGACGAAACGTGGCTTTCCCCCTTCGGCCCGCTCACGACCAAAGCCGCCAAGGCCGCGAAACTTTCGCCTGAAGAAGCCAAGCCTTACTCGCTGCTCTACACCTATTCGCTCATCATCGCGCTCATCTGCGGCACGGCGGGATTGCCCCACATCCTCGTGCGCTTCTACACCAACCCCGACGGCGGCGCGGCCAAGCGCACCACCATGTGGGTGATGATTCTCATCGGCATCTTCTACGTCTTCCCGCCCGTGTTCGGCGTGATGGGTCGCAACCTGTTCCCCGAGCTTTACTCCGGCATCGGCGCGAAAGGCACGGACAAGATCGTCCTCGAACTCCCGCGCCTGCTGAACGACAAATACGCGCCGCTCGGCTCAATCCTCTCCGGCATCACCTGCGCCGGCGCGTTCGCGGCGTTCATGAGCACGTTCAGCGGCCTGCTCGTCAGCATGACCGGCGCGATGGCCCACGACGTCTATGGCCGGATGCTGCGACCCAAGTCCACGCCCGAGCAGCGCATGAAGATGTTCAAGCTCTTCGCCATCGTCATCGGCGCGGTGGCGATGTTGTTGGGCAGCTTCGTTGAGGCGCTGGAAATCAACTTCATGGTCGGCCAGGCGTTTGCCATCGCGGCGGCAAGCTATTTCCCGCTGCTGTTCATGGCCGTCTGGTGGCGCAAGCTCACCATGAAGGGCGCCGCCACCGGCATGTTGACCGGCGGGTTGAGCGCGGTGGCGGCCATTTCGCTGACGAGCTTCAGCACGCTGGCGGCCGCGCCGGGCCAGGCGGGTGAGCTCTTCGCCGTGTTCAAACCGTTGAATGACTTTTGGGCGCACCATCCCCTGCTCCGCATCCTGTGCGAGCAACCCGCCATCTGGGCCGTGCCGCTGGCCATCGGCCTGATGATCGTCATTTCCAAGCTCACGCAAAAGGACGTGCCGGCGGACATCCGCATGAAGATGCTGGTATTGCACGCACCGGAGAAGCTGGGCCTGAAACAAGAATACATCCAGGAGCATCAACCCGGCGCGCACTGACGGAGCGCGGCTGTCCCCAGCCGCAGCACCCTCGATCTTGCGGACGATGCTGGAATTGGATTCGGCGGTCGCCCCGCATCCGCACCCGCTGCGGCTGGGGACAGCCGCGGTCCGTAAGCGGCGGCCGATCCGAACTTGCCAGCACTGCGGCTTTTCCATCCAATGCCTCGGTGAGCCAGCAATTACCGAAGTCTGGTCGAGGCCTGCCGCACAACCCCGACGTGCGCGAACTGGTGGCCGACAAACGGAAATGGTCGGCCACGTCACCGCAGGAACTCGGCAAACGAGGCTTTCCCGGCTGGCACGAACGGGGCTACCTGCCACATCGTGACGAGCCGGGCTTGATCCAGTTCGTCACGTTTCATCTGGCGGATTCATTCCCTGCCGCATTGCGTTCGGAGTGGGCGGCGATGCTGGAAGTCGAGGATGTGCCGGCGCGGCGTGAAATGTTGCAGGAGTATCTCGACAAAGGACGCGGCAGCCGTGTCCTCCAGCAGCCAGACGTGGCGAAGGTGGTGGAAGATTCACTGCGGTTCCGGCACAACCAAAGTTACGAGCTTCGGGCGTGGGTGGTGATGCCAAATCATGTTCACGTCCTGCTCAAGGTGGGAAACGTGAGCCTGTCGCGCGTTGTGGAGGATTGGAAGAGATTCACGGCCCACGCAATCAACCAGCGGGTGGGCAGAAAGGGACAGCTCTGGTTCAGCGATTATTGGGACACTTACATGCGCCATGCCGGGCATGAAGCGCATACCCAACATTACATCGAGGCGAATCCAGTGAAAGCTTTGCTGGCCCGCGAGGCGAAGCAATGGCCGTGGAGTAGTGCCCGATTGCGGGATGACTTCGGTCGACTGTGCCTTTGACGGACCGCGGCTGTCTCAGCCGCAGCACGCCCGAGCTTGCGGACGATGCTGGAATTGAATTTGGCGGTCGCCTCACCTTTGCACCCGCTGCGGCTGGGGACAGCCGCGGGCCGTTTACTGTTTCCCCTGCACCAGCGCCTCGACCACGTGCGGGTCCGCCAGCGTGGTGGTGTCGCCGATCTGGTCCACGGCGTTCTCCGCAATCTTGCGCAGGATGCGGCGCATGATTTTGCCGGAGCGCGTCTTGGGCAGGCCGGGCGCGAACTGAAGTTTGTCCGGCGCCGCAATGGCCCCGATCTCCTTGCGCACGTGGCCGACGAGTTCCTTCTTCAATTCCTCGTTCGGCTGGATGCCATCCTTGAGGGTGACGAACGCGTAGAGCGCCTGGCCCTTGATGTCGTGCGGCATGGGCGCAACGGCCGCTTCGGCAACTTTCGGATGGCTGACCAGCGCGCTCTCCACCTCCGCCGTGCCGATGCGGTGGCCGGACACGTTCACCACGTCGTCGATGCGCCCCATCAGCCAGTAATCGCCGTCGGCGTCCACACGACAGCCGTCGCCGGTGAAATACATGTCCGCATACATCGTGAAATAGGTGTCGATGAACCGGTCGTGATCACCCCATGTCGTGCGCATCATGCCGGGCCAGGGTTTCTTGATGCACAGCTTGCCGCCTTCGTTCGGCGCACAGGGGGTGCCGTCGTCCTTCAACACCACCGGCTCCACGCCGAAAAATGGCCGGCCTGCGCTGCCGGGCTTGAGCGTGTGGGCGCCGGGCAGCGGCGTGATCATGTGGCCGCCGGTTTCCGTCTGCCACCACGTGTCCACAATGGGGCAGCGTTCCTTGCCGATGACGCGGTAATACCACATCCACGCCTCGGGATTGATCGGCTCGCCCACGGAACCGAGCACGCGCAGCGAACTGAGATCGTGTTTGTTCGGCCATTCCTCGCCCAGGCGGATCAGGGCGCGGATGGCCGTGGGCGCGGTGTAGAACACCGTCACCTTGTATTTCTCAACAATCTGCCAGAAGCGGCCGGCATCGGGATAGGTCGGCACGCCCTCGAACATGAGGCTCGTGGCGCCGATGCACAACGGGCCGTAAACGATGTAGCTGTGCCCCGTCACCCAGCCGATGTCCGCCGTGCACCAATACATGTCGTCCTCGTGCAGGTCGAAGACGTATTTGGTCGTGAGTGCCGCCTGCAACAAATAGCCCGCCGTGCTGTGCACCACGCCCTTGGGTTTGCCCGTCGAACCGGAGGTATAGAGCATGAACAAATAATCCTCCGCATTCATGGCTTCCGGCGGACAATCCGGGCTCGCCGTCGCCATCGCGTCGTGCCACCACAGGTCCCGGTGCGTCTCGAAGTGGCAGGGCGTATCGGTGTGCTTCACCACCACGACGCGCTCGATGCTGGGCGTGTGCTGCAATGCCTCGTCCGCGATGTCCTTCAACGGAATGACCTTCCCCGCGCGCAGCCCGACGTTCGCCGTGACCAGCACCTTGCAGGTGGAATCGTTGATGCGGCCCGACAGCGCGTCGGCGCTGAAGCCGCCGAAGATGATCGAGTGAATGGCGCCGATGCGGGCGCAGGCCAGCATGGCCACCGCAAGTTCCGGAATCATCGGCATGTAAATCGCCACGCGGTCGCCCTTCTTCACCCCGAGGCCCTTCAACACGTTGGCGAATTTGCAAACCTCCCGGTGCAACTGCGCATAGGTGAGCGTCTGCGTCTGCGCCTCCACCTCGCCCTGCCAGATGATGGCCGGCTTGTTGGGAATGCTCTGCAGATGCCGGTCGAGGCAGTTGGCGCTCACGTTCAACTGGCCATCCTCAAACCAGGTGTGCTGAATGACGCGCGCCCTGGTGTTCCAGTTGTAGCGCCGGGCCACCGTGGGCTTTTTGATCCAGTCCAGCAAGGCGGCCTGCTCCAGCCAGAACGCCTCCGGCTCGTTCACCGAACGGCGGTAAAGCTGGTCGTAAGCGTCAGCCTTGATCCACGCGCGCTGCGCCACGGCGGCGGCGGGCGGAAAGGTGCGGTTCTCCTGCAACAACGAGTCGGTCTTGATCGGTTCAGCCATGTTCGTGAAATGGATTTCAACCTTTTTTGCCAAATGCCATGCCAAATAGCAAGGAGCGCGGCTTGCGCCGCGCTCCCTTCAACCAACCCAACTAACCCACGAACACCAACCACGGAACCAATCACTCAAAATCCAGCTCGTAGCTGAAGACGTCGCCGCGGTAGTGGCTCTGCACCTTCAGCCCGCTGCGGTTGAACACGGTCTGCATGCCCTTGTTTTCCGCCAGCACCTCCGCCGTGAAGCCGCCGATGCCGTTCCGCCGCGCGATGCGCGTCAGGTGTTTCAGCATGAACGTGCCGATGCCGCGCCGCTGCCAGCTGTCCGCCACGGTGAACGCCACCTCGGCCTTGTTCGTCTTCGGATCGAGGTAGTAGTTGCCCACGGCGATGATTTCCTCGCCGGCGGCCGACGGCAGCACGCCGACCACGCACACTTCGCTGCGGTGGTCGATGTAAACGAAGTCCTCGATCTGGCTGCGGGGCACGCGCGTGAGGTGGCCCATGAAGCGGTAAAACTTGGACTGCTCGCTCAGCTTGTAGAACAGGTCGCGCATGCGCGGCTCGTCCGTGGGATGAATCGGGCGATACACAATCTGCGTGCCGTCGTGCAGCAGGTGCGTGGTGCGGAGTTCCTTCGGGCCGACCAGGAGCTTGCCTTCCTTGTCCGCGAGTTCGGCGCTGAGATACTTCGCCTCGATGGCTTCGCGGAGCAGTTTGGCGCGGAACTTGGGATGCGCCACGCAGATGAGCGCCAGGGCGCGTTCCTGAATGCTCTTGCCGTGCAGGTAGGCCACGCCGTGTTCGGTGACGACGTAGTTCACGCCCGCGCGGGTGGTCACCACGCCGGCGCCGGGGCTCAGGTTCGTCACGATGCGGGAGATCGTGCCGTTGTGCGCGGTGGAGGGCAGCGCGATGACGGCCTTGCCGCCCGGCGCCTTGGCCGCGCCGCGGTTGAAATCCACCTGCCCGCCCACGCCGGAGAAGAACTTGCTCCCGAGCGAATCCGCGCAAACCTGGCCGGTCAGATCGATTTCCAGCGCGGTGTTGATGGCCACCATCTTGTATTGCTGGCTGATGATGGACGGGTCGTTGACGTATTCCGTGGGATGGAACGCGAACTTCGGATTGTTGTTCACGTAGTCGTAAAGCTTCTTCGTGCCAAGGCAGAAGCTGGCCACGACCTTGCCCTTGTCCACCTTCTTGCGGCTGCCGTTGGCGGCGCCGCTTTGGACAAGGTCCACAATGCCGTCGGTGATCATTTCGGTGTGGATGCCGAGATCCTTTTTGGTCTTCAGAAAGCGCAGCAACGCCTGCGGAATGCGGCCGATGCCGACTTCGATGGTCGAGCCGTCCTCGATCAACGAGGCGAGATACTCGGCGATGGGCCGGGTCTCCTCGTCCTCCGGCCCTTCCTGCACCTCCAGAATCGGCTCGTCCACCGGCACCAGCACGTCCAGCTCGTGGATGTGCACCGCGGTGTCGCCGTGCGTGCGCGGCATGTTCGGATTGACCTGCGCAATGACCAGCGAGGCGTTGGCCGCCGCGCTTTTCACGATGTCCACCGACACCCCGAGGCTGCACATGCCGCGCTCGTCCGGCGGGGTGACTTGAATCAGCGCCACGTCGAGCGGCAACTGGCCGGTGTCAAACAGACGCGGAATGTCCGAAAGATGAATCGGCGTGTAGTCACCCAGCCCCTCTTGAATGATGCCGCGCACGTTTTCCCCGATGAAGAAGCTGTTGACGCGGAAATATTGCGCGAGTTCGCGGTGCGCGTAGGGCGCCTCGCCAAATGTGAGCAGGTGGACGATTTCCGTGTCCGGCAAATCATAGGCGCGTTTGGTGAGCGCGCGGACGAGTTCAAGCGGTTCCGCCACGCCGGTGCCGATGAAAATGCGCTGGCCGGGCTTGATCCGGGCGACCGCCTGGGCGGACGTCGTGATCGTGGCGCTGTATTTCTCCCTCCAGAACGGATCGAAGCTGGTTTTTTCAGAGTTCATGTCAGCGGGAAAGGGTGGACAAAGTCATGCGGGCGTCGGCGACATACGGCTCGGTGCCGACTTCGCCGACAATCATGGGGTTGATGTCGAGTTCCGCGATCTGCGGGTAATCGGTGGCCAGCTGGCTGATGCGTTGCAGCGCGCTGGCGATGGCCTCCAAATCCACGGGCGCCTGGCCGCGCGCGCCCTTGAGCAGCGCGTAACTCCGCGTGCCCTTGAGCATCTGCATCGCCTCATCCTGCGTGATGGGCGCCAGGTAGAACGTCACGTCCTTCATCACCTCGACGAAAATGCCGCCGAGGCCGAACATGAGCATCGGACCGAACTGCGGGTCGCGCGTCATGCCGAGAATCACCTCGCGGCCCCGGGTGCCCATCTTCTCGATGAACCCGCCGCGGATGTAGGCATTGGGCGCACGCCGCTGGATGCGGAGCATCATCAGTTCGAAGGCGTCGCGCACCTGCTCGGCGTTGGCGAGGTTGATGCGCACGCCGCCAAAATCCGATTTGTGAATGATGTCCGGCGAGCTGATCTTCAGCACGACCGGATAACCGATGCGTTCCGCCGCGGCCACGGCTTCATCCGCCGTCGCGGCCAGATGGCTGTCGAGCACCTTGAAATCGTAGGCGCGGAGAATTTCCTTCGCCTCCACTTCGCCGACCTGCGTGATGCCGGCGCGCGTCTGCCATTGAATGACGCGATCCACGCGGCGGCGGTTCACGCTGAAGCGCGTGACCACGCGCGCGGGCCGGCGCCGCCACGCGGCGTAATCGCACATGGCCTTGAGCGCCGCCACGGCGCGATCCGGCGAGGGATAGCTCGGAATGCCCACGTCCATGAGAAAATCACGCGCGCCTTCAACTTCCTTGCCGCCCATGAACGCGCAGAGCAGCGGCTTCTTCTTGTTGTGTGTCGCGTGCAGGCGTTGCGCGAGTTCGAGCGGTTTGGTCATGTTCTGCGGCGTCACCACGATGACCATTGCGTCCACGTTCGGGTCTTCCTGGATCTGCTCCAGCGACTTGATGTAGCGATCCGGCTCGGCGTCGCCGATGACGTCAATCGGATTGCCCACCGCCGCCGCCGCGGGCAGGAACGAACGCAGCTTCGCCTGCGTCTCCGGCGAGGGCGGCGTCATGCGCAGGCCGAGCAGCTCCGCCGCGTCGGCCGCCATGATGCCAGGGCCGCCGGCGTTGGTGATGATGGCCACGCGCTCGCCGTGCGGAATCGGCTGCGTGGCGAACGCGAGCGCATAGTCGAACAGGGCTTCGAAGCTTTCCGCGCGAATCACGCCGCTGCGCTTGAAGGCCGCCCAATAGGCCATGTCCGCGCCCGCCAGACTGCCGGTGTGCGACGAGGCCGCCTTGGCGCCCGCCTGGGTGACGCCGACCTTCAGCACGACGACGGGCTTCACCTTGGCGATTTCCTCGGCCACGTCCATGAAGGCGTCGCCTTCCGTGATGCTCTCCAGGTAGGCGGCAACCACGTTGGTTTCCGGATCGCTCTGGAACGCCGTGAGAAAATCCACCTCGTTCAAATCCGCCTTGTTGCCGAAGCTGACCACCTTGCTCAGGCCGAGCTTCACGCTGGCGGCCCAGTCGAGGATGCCCACGCACAGGGCGCCAGATTGCGAGATGACGGAAATCCTGCCCGCCGGCGGCCAGGATGGCGCGAAGGACGCGTTCAAATTGGCGTGCAGATTGACCACGCCCAGACAGTTCGGTCCGATGAAACGCACGCCGCCCTCGCGCGCGGCCTGCACCACCTGCCGCTCCAGTTCCAGACCGGCGGCGCTGGTTTCCTTGAAGCCGGCGGAAATGATGATGGCGGCCTTGACGCCGGCGTGCCCGCACTCGCGAATGACGCCCGCCACCGTCGCGGCGGGCGTGATGATGACGGCGAGATCGCATTTCTCGGGCACGGCGCCAATGCTGGGATAGGCCTGCAATCCCAGGATGCTGGGCCGCTTGGGGTTCACCGGAAAGACCCCGCCCGGAAATTTGATGCGCTGGAGGTTCTCGACCACGGTGCGTCCGACGGCGCCGGGCGTTTCAGTCGCGCCGATCACGGCGATGTTTCTGGGCGTGAAGATCGCCTCGAAATCCCGGCCGTCAGGCGCAGGTTTGGCTCCGGAATTGGCAGTGGCAGTGTGCATCATGGTTTCGTCCAAAAAGAGCGGTCACAACCGGTTAACAGGGAAGCATCGCGGGGGGATTCCCAGGATTGGGGAAATTCGCCGGCGCACTTCCGGCCGCTGCGGGCAACGTGTCAAACCTCCGCACGCCGCTCTTCCCCGTGCTTGGCAAAAGTTCTCCGTTTTTTGCCGCCGCCAGGCAAACCCATGGTGCGTCTCAAATGCCGAGCACCTTGGCGCGATACTCCGTGGGCGACTGGCCGAGCACCTTCTTGAACACGCGGTTGAAATGCGTGAGCGACTGGAAGCCGACTTCGAACGCAATTTCACTGACGCGCAGATTTGGATTGAGCAGCAGGTTCTTCGATTTCTCGATCCGCACGCGCGACAGGTAGTCGGTGAAATTGATGCCCGTGGCCTTCTTGAACATCTTGCAAAAGTAAAACGTGCTCGTGTTCACCGCCTTCGCCACCTGGCCGAGCGTGAGGTCCTCGGTCTGATGTTCGTTGATGAACTCCTTGGCGCGGCGGATGACCGGCGGCTCGGAATTTTCCTGCTGCACGACGAGCTGGTTGCTCAGGATGGAGAGATGCTGCGCAAAGATGCTGAGCAGTTTGACCACGGACTCGTGCTGCCGCGATGAAACAACGCGCGTGCCGAAGAAGGCTTCGCGGAGTTCCGCCGGGCTGACTTCAAGGCCCCATTCCTTGGTCAGGCCCAGCACCTTCTTGAACTGCGCCTCGGTTGGACGTCGGCGGAACACCTGGCCCGTCTGGAGAAACCCCACCACCTTGTCGCCCAGGCGCACCGGCACCGCCGTGTCGCACATGCCGACCTCGCACGCCACGGTGGCCGGCTCCTGCGTTGCGGCGTCCAGCAGCTTTTCCTGAACCTGCAGGCACACCGCGCACGATTTGCTTTTCTCGGCCACCATCGCGCAAAACGGGCTTTCGCCCCGCTTCCCGTGATGCGGCAGCTGCCACGACTCGACGGGACGCAACGCCACCGGCAAGCCTGTGGCCTCGGTGAACGCGCGTTCGTAATCCTGGTAAATTTTGGAGGTCACCAACGCATCGATCAGCGTGCGGTGATTGTTCTCCACTGAAGGAGCCGACACCGGGTCTCCCATCCGCGCCCGACGCTTGGAGCGCTCCGGGGCGGTTTTGACCACCGGCGCGCTAACCGGAGATTCAGCTTGCAGGACACCGCCAGCACCGCTGCCGTTCGTTTCGCCCCTGACAAAACTTGTTGGCATGAACGCAAATTAGGCGAAAGCCCCAACTCTCTCAAGTGGCAACTAGGTCAACATCGAAAGAATTAGCCCAAGTTCAAACGTGTGTTAACCAGCACGACTGAAACCGCCAATTACGGATTTAATATAATGGCCATTAACACTTTACGAAGCGCACCCGGCACAGATGCCTGGGCATGGGGATAATATCAAATGCCTGTTTAACAATTCTAACTTTGAATTGGATTTAGGTTCTCGTCCAAGGGCCTCATTTTCGGCATCAACAAGTGAACGACTCCCAAAAGTATCATGTAGGCCGAACCGGAAACTAGAAAAGCAAAGAAGTAACCACTTGGACCGCTTGAAGCTAAGACTTCGCCCAACGTGAAATTGGCAATGATCGAAGCAACTGCGCCAACCATACCGCCAATGCCGGTCACTGATGCTATCGCCTTCTTCGGAAACACGTCCGAAACAAGAGTGAAGATGTTGGCCGACCACGCTTGATGACTTCCGGCAGCCAAAGCAATAAGCAAGACAGCAATCCAGTAAAGGTTATCGGATCGGGCGCTCGAGATCAGCGCCGATTCCATCTTGCCTACACGAGCCTTGCCAATCGCCGAAGACAGCGCTTCCAAGAAGGCCTCCTGAGAAGAGTATACTTTACCATGCAAAGCGTGAACAGCTCCTGATATGTCTGCTGGCAGCGCTTTCTCACCACGAGAAATAAAATCATCAGTCACTTCAAATCGACCAGCTGCCAGCTCCAGCAACACCGTTTGGTTGGAGGCAAGACCAGTCGCACCCAAAACCTCTGCGGCGGCGCCCGTAAACTCCTTGGCCGATTTGAAGCTCTTTTTGTCGAGCGAGTGCATTGCGGCTTGTATTTCAGCAGGCACGCTTTGTTCGACTTTTCTTTGCACCGGACGGCCATCAACAGTTTCGATATGTTCCGTCGTGAATTTGGCAGTTTGAAGCCGTTCAAAAAACCGTGCATCGACATTAAACTTCGTGCCCAACTGCGTGCTGAACATGACCGGCAAGATGCACAAGGCGCAAATAAAAAGGGTCGTTTTGCGTGCCCGACTTACCGCCCAACCGCGCTTGATAAAGTGCGAGGATAACCAACCTCCACCCACGCTGCCAATGTCAGCAAGCAGGTAAATGGTGATCAATGGCAAGGCGAGACTCTTAATATTCAGCCCGAACTGGTCATACAAAAACTTCCCCCCCCAAAACAAATAGAACCACCACACTGCGTCAGTGATCTTCGCACATGCGAATGCCCAAGTTTGGCGGTGAGGCAGCAGTTTTGCCCAAGATATCTTTTTGCCAGTCGTCTTGGTTTCAGAATCGCTGTTAATGTAGGCAAGTTCCGCCGCAGAAAGGTGCTTGTGTCGCTCCGGTGCTTGGTAAGCCTTAAGCCAAATTATGACCCATAACGCGCTAAAAAAGCCGGTCGTCAAGAACGCGTATTGCCAATGAGTGCCATCGGGCCAGACGATCAGAGGGATTACCAATGGAGCGAGAATGGCCCCCACATTGGAGCCGGCATTGAAGATTCCCGTGGCCAAAGCTCGCTCTTTTTTGGGAAACCATTCGCCCACGGATTTGATCGCCGCCGGAAAGTTGCCCGATTCACCCAGTCCAAGACCAAACCGAGCCACGCAAAACCCTAACAAACCAAACACCGGACGAATGGCCGCGTGCAGCATCCCAAAGATACTCCAAGCCGCAATGGAAAGTGTGTAACCAATCTTCGTGCCGAGTTTGTCGATCAGCGCCCCTATGGTCAGCATTCCAAGAGCGTAGGCGACCATGAAGGAAATGTTTATCAACGCATAGTCTTTGTCTGTCCAATTGAAGACTTTGTATTGCAAGGTAGGCGCGAGCACTCCGAGAATGCTGCGATCCATGTAGTTGATGGTTGTGGCAAAAAACAGCAATGCACAAATGCGCCAGCGGTATTTTCCAATTGGTGTTGATTGTTCAGCGTGCAAGCCAGCCTCCGTCGATGTTCAGGATCGTGCCGTTCAAATAGTCGGCTTCCGGGGAGCTCAGGAAGACGATGCCGCCCGCGATGTCGGCGGGCGATCCCCAACGGCCCTCGGGGATGCGGTCTTGAATGGCCTTGTTGCGCACGGGATCTTCGCGCAACGCCCTGGTGTTCTCGGTCGCAATGTAGCCGGGCGCCACGGCGTTCACGTTGATGCGTTCCCGGGCCCATTCGTTGGCAAGCGCCTTGGTCACACCCGCGATGCCGTGCTTGCTCGCCGCGTAGGCGGGCACGGTGATGCCGCCCTGGAATGACAACAGCGACGCGACGTTCACGATCTTCAGCCGCGCGTCCGCCGGGGATTTTTCCCGCCCCCCCGTGACCCACCACTTCGCCACCGCTTGCGACAAAAAGAAGGGCGCATTCAGATTGGTGCGGAGGACGTCATTCCAGTCGGCTTCGGAAAAATCCACCGCCGGCGCGCGGCGGATGATGCCGGCGTTGTTCACCAGACCGTCCACGCGACCGGCCTGCGCCAGCACCTGCGCGACGAGCGCCCTGGCTTCAGCCTGCGTGCCCTGGCCGAGGTCCGCATTCAGCGCGATGAATTTGCCGCCGGTGCCGGTCACGGCCGCGCCGGTCGCCGCCAGATCGCTGCGGGCCACGCCAACCACGGTGGCGCCAGCCCGGCCAAACGCCTCGCAAATTGCCTGCCCGATGCCCCGGCTGGCGCCGGTCACCACGATGACTTTGCCTTCGAAACGTGCCATAGAAATTAAAATGCGGGGCGCTCACCACCGCCCGCCTGCACAAACGCCGTCCACGCCGCAGTCGTTTACCGCAAGTCGAGCGGCCTGATGCCATCCATGTCGTCGAACCGCTGGTTCTCGCCGGCCATGCCCCAGATGAACTTGTAGTTCCCCTGCCCGCAGCCGCTGTGGATGGACCACGCCGGGGAAAGCACCGCCTCCTCGTTGTGCATGAACAGGTGCCGCGTCCCGGCGGCCTCGCCCATGAAATGCGCAAGCACGCGTTCGCCAAGGTCAAAGTAGAAATACACCTCCGTCCGGCGGTTGTGGGTGTGCGGCGGGAAAGTGTTCCACACGCAGCCTTCCGCGAGCGCCGTGTAACCCATCACCAACTGGCAGCTCTTGATCCCGTTCTCATGGATGTATTGGCGGATGACGCGCTGATTGGCCGCGGCCGTCGTGCCAAGCGGAATGGTGTTCGCCTGCTCCGGCGTGACGGCGATCGTCGGATGCGCCGCGTGCGCGGGGCAGCTCAGGATGAAATATTTTGCCGGATTTTTCGCGTCCTTGCTCGCGAACTGCACGTCCCTGGCGCCCATGCCCACGTAAATGCAACCCTCGGATTCCACCGTGAGCGGTTTTCCATCCACCGTCACCACGCCGGGTCCGCCGGTGTTGATGGCCCCGAGTTCGCGGCGTTCAAGGAAAAAGGCACGGCCGGTTTCCTTGTGATTGAGCAACGCCAACGATGCGCCGACAGGCACCGCCCCGCCCACGGCAAAGCGGTCGAGATCGGTGAATTGCACCCGGAGTTCGCCCGGTGCGTAAAGGCCCGTGAGCAAAAAAGCGTCGCGCAGTTCAGCCGTGGTCATGCGCGCCACATCCTGGGGACGCGGCAGGCGGCGAATGGCATCATTGATCATGATGTGCAGCCTAATCAACCCGGCAAGCTCGGGTCAACGGATGCTTTGTGCATTCTCCCTGACGAAAACTGCACCGCAATGACGAGCCGCTGGCAATCCTCAAGCGCCACCGTTCGCTGGCGGCGGCTTCATTTCGAGTTGGGCAGCGCGTGGTCGGGTTTGATGTCGTCCCCCGCCCAAATGCGCTTCTGCGTCCACGGCGCCGCGGGTGCAGTCCAAAACGCATCGTCGGCCGGCAGGCCCAAATCGGCCAGGCCCGCAAGACACAAATAGAGGCTGCCCGTCGAGATGTAGCCTTCGCGAATGGAAGGCTGATGCCCGACCGCGCCGACCTGCAACCAGCCCTGGGCGTTGAACGTGCCGGGCGCCTCCACCATCCGCCGCACGACCGCCGTCAGCGCGGAACGCACCGCACCAGCATCCATATTTTGGGGCAGTTCATGTCGCAGCGCCATGGTCGAGAGGAGTTGAAACGCCCCGAAACGATACGCACTCGAACGGCCCATTACGGGAAACGTGCCCTCGGGCGAAATCAACCGTTCCTGCACCGCGGCGTAACGTTCCGCCCGGGCCCGCACCTTGGGCAGCAGCGCGCCCAGCGGATGCTGCTTTTCGGCGCACACACTCACGACCTCGAGCAGCATCGGCTGGATGACGTAACTATTGTAGTAATCCCAGTGAAATTCCGGACCGTCACCGTAGGTGCCATCGCCCAGATACCAGTCCATGTGCCGGCCCACGGCGTATTCGATGGGTTTCAACTCGCATTCGCCAGTGAACTTCCACAGTGCCGTCTCCACCATCGCGGAAAAGAGCAGCCAGTTGCTTTCGTAGGGCTTGATGACCCGCGTGGCCTTCAGCGCGGCAATGACGTTGGTTTGCTGGGCCGCACTCAACCGGGCCCAGATTTGCGTTGGCGAACGCAACAACCCGTGCGCGAGAAACGCCGCGTCCACGAGCGGCTGGCCGTCGTGATTGAAGTTCATGTAGTCCGGCGAATGCGGATCGGTGGCGTTGGCCAGGGCGCGAACCGTCAGGTCGATGAAGCGCGCCCGCGTTTTTCCCTCCGGCGTTTCGTCCGGCCCCAGTTCGAGCCACGGCGCAATGCCGACGAACGTGCGGCCGAACGCTTCGAGCGGCGCGTAATTCGTGCGGCTCAACTCCCATTCATGCACGGGCAGCCGTTCGCGGAGCCGGCCGTCCGCCAGCGCCGTCAACACTGGTTCGGCCGTCCGCGTCAGCACCGCCACCGTGTAGGCGCGATCCGCGGCCCCGGCGGATTCCTGATCCGCCCGCGCCATGGAACCGGTCAACGTGGCCAGGGCAAAAACGATGGCGAAAAGGCGGGGCGCAGCATTCATGTGTGCGCCGATTCAACCACATTCCTGCGCCACGGCAATCCCGGCCTGCGCCCACAGCCCCGCCCGTCGCCGCGCAAGCGGGTTTGGAACGTTTTTTCGATTGAATCAAACAACGGCCATCGCCATCTATGGCCCCATGCGAAATCTCCTGCCCGGTCTCGTGTTGTGCGTCGCCGCCGGCTGCGCCGCGCGTTCGCCCATGAACGCCATGCTCAAACGCACCGATGTGCTGACAATCATGGAAAGTGTGGCGGACTGGCAGCTCGCCAATCCCGGCAAGCACCCGGCCGACGACTGGACGCAGGGTGCGCTCTACACGGGCATCATGGCGCTCGACGGGATTTCCCCCAGCCCGCGGTTCCGGGAGGCGATGCGGCGGATGGGTGAAAGCAACGAATGGAAACTCGGTGCGCGCACGTATCATGCCGACGACCAGTGCGTGGGCCAGACCTACGTCGAACTCTGGCAGCGCTACCACGACGACCGGATGATCGCGCCCATGCGCGCGCAGTTTGACGAAATCCTCGCCCACCCGCGGAACCTTCCGACGCTCGAATTCAAGCAAAAGGGCGTGCAGGATCTCTGGTCGTGGTGCGACTCACTGTTCATGGCGCCGCCCGCGTGGGTGCGGCTTGCCGCCGCCACCCATGACGAACGTTACCTGAATTTTGCCGTCACGAACTGGTGGCGCACCTCGGATTACCTTTACGACCCCGGCGCGCATCTGTTCTTCCGGGACAGCACCTACTTTACAAAACGCGAGGCCAACGGCGCGAAGGTCTTCTGGAGCCGCGGCAACGGCTGGGTGATGGGCGGACTGGTCCGCGTGCTGGAATACCTGCCAAAGAATCATCCGGACCGCCCGCGGTTTGAACGGCAGTTCAAGGAAATGGCGGCGAAGATTCTCACCTGTCAGCAACCCGATGGTCTCTGGCGCGCCAGCCTGCTCGATCCCCAAAGCTACCCGCTCAAGGAAACCAGCGGCTCGGGCTTTTACACCTACGCGCTCGCCTGGGGCATCAACCACGGGTTGCTTGACCGCGCCACCTACGAACCCGCCGTGCTCAAGGCGTGGCTGGCGTTGGTGAACTGCGTCTCGCCCGAAGGCAAGCTCACGCACGTGCAGCCCATCGGGGCCGACCCGCGCCATTTCCCGGCGGACGCGACCGAAGTTTACGGCGTCGGCGCGTTTCTGCTGGCCGGCAGTGAAGTTTACCGGCTGGCGGAATGATCCACATCCCGGCCGGGGGTGTTTCCGGATCAAAACAATTCAAGCTCGTTGATCGTTGGGCCCTCGGACGCATCGAGAATGTTCAAACGGAATTCCTGCGCCTTGACCGGCGCGAATGTCCGTTGGAAGGCCCGGCCCAATTGGGCCGTCGTGAAAATGGTTTTCCACGCGCCACCGTCGCGATACTGAAATTCGCATTGCTGCACCCGGCCGGCGAACGCTTCGTTGATGCGCACACCGCGCACCATCCGCGGCTCCTTGAAGGCCACCGCAATCCAGGCCTGCCGGGTGCCGCCATCCGTGGCCCAGCGGGTTCCGGCGTCACGGTCGAACGCGCGTTCAGGACCATAATCCGCCTCGTCGTGCTGGAACACATTCGAGGCGGTGACCTTGAAGCTCAAGGGAACGGCCACCGCCGGCAAATCCATTGCCGAACCGGCCAAAACCAGTTTCACCACGGTATCGATGCGGTCCCGCATCATCGCGGGCACGAAAAGCTCGAGGCCTGCCGGGCTTTGCCGGAAACGGATGGGACGCCCGTCCAGCAGTGACGCGGATTGAATCGTTTGCCCGATGTCCGGCAGCGCAACAGTGTCGCCATCGGCGCGCAGGACGTGCACGTAAACAAGATTGTCCCGCCGCGTGCTGACGACGCCGGCCGCGGGTTTCCAAGGTCCACCGCGCGTGCCGTAGATGCTTTCACCATTTTTCTGCAACCACGCGCCGATTTCCCGGAGCAGGCCGGCTTGCGCTGGATCAATTACTCCGTCCGGGCGCGGGCCCACGTTGAGCAGCATGTTGCCGTCGCCGCCGGCACAACGAATCAACATGTCGAGGCACGCGGAAACCGGCTTCACGCCATCGGCCGGCCCGCCCCAGGCCCATTGATTGTGCGCCGAAACGGTCATGCAGGATTCCCACGGACGGTCGAACTGATATTTGCCGATGCGTTGCTCGGGCGTGTCGTAATCGCCGCCATCGCCCGTGCGGTCGTTGATGAGAATGTCCGGCTGCAACTGCCGCGCCAGCTTGATGGTGGCGGCGCCCCGTCCCTCGAACCGTTGCGGCACGTCGTTCCAAATCGTGATCAACGGCCCGTAATTGACGATGAGTTCCCGGACCTGCGCGAGCAGGTAGCGGTTATACGCGTCGAGATCGCTCTTCTCCCGCTTCACGCTTCCCCCCGGACTGGTCAACGGAAAATCCGGGTGATGCCAGTCGCACGTCGAGTAGTAGGCGCCGAACGCGATGCCCTGCCGTTTGCAGGCCGCGGCGAGTTCCTTCACCACGTCCCGGTGGAAAGGGGTGTTCATGATGTTGTAATCGGTTTCCTTCGTGTCCCAGAGGCAGAAGCCATCATGATGTTTCGTGGTGAGCACGATGTATTTCATGCCGGCCGCCCTGGCGATACTGACCCATGCGTCGGCGTTGAAGTTCGAAGGATTAAACCGCTGGTAGAGGTGGTCGTAATCCGCCACGGAAATTGCGTCGCCGCGCGACCAGCCAATTTCCTTTCCGGTGAGACTGACCGGCCCCCAATGAATAAACATGCCAAAGCGGAGCGAACGCCAATGAGCAACCGCCTCCGGCGACGCGGCCGGCCATTGCGCAGCCGCCGCGGCGGGCTTCACCGGAACCGGTTCCGCCTTGAGCTCAGCCGTTGCGCCCACGGCCAGGCACCACGCCAGCACACCGACCACCAGAAAGGATTTCATGGCCGCAGGATGGCAGACCAGGCCGGGCGCGTCTTGCAATATCCTGCGGCGAAGATTATTGAACATCGATGCGCCGCCCGCCCATCTACCGCACGCGCCATACCCGCTACGAGATCGACCGTTGCGAGCCGCAAAGGCAGGCGATCCAGAACGGCAAAATCCATTTCCACGCGTTGACCAAGGGGCACTACCCCGGCACGCCGGTGCCGCACAACATCCTGCCGGGACTGAGCAGCATTGGTTTCTGGAACGCTGGCGGAAGCCCGGATTGGGGGCTGGACGAGCATCGCAACGAGGGCATCGAAATCATGTTCCTCGAAACCGGCACCACGGCATTCATGGCGGATCAGAAAAAATTCACGCTGCGCGCCGGGCAGTTCACCATCACGCGGCCCTGGCAACTGCACAAGCTGGGCGCCCCGAACATCGGACCCGGCCGTTTGCACTGGCTGATTCTGGACGTCGGCGTGCGCCGCCCCAACCAGGAATGGGTCTGGCCCAAATGGGTGGTGCTGACCAGGGCGGACCTGGGCGAACTGACGCGCAAATTGCGGCACAACGAAAACCCGGTCTGGCATTCAACGCCCGCCATCGCCCGGTCGTTCCGCGAACTGGCGCGCACCGTGACTGGCTGGAACCAGCCGCGCGCCGTTTCCCATCTGGCCACGTATCTCAATCAACTGCTCATCGGCATTCTCGACGCCCTGATGGAGCAGCAGAAGCACGAGAGTGAACAGCTCACATCACGACGCCGCGTGGTGGACCTGTTCCTGCGCGATCTGGAAAACAACCGCGTCAACGTCGGCGAACCGTGGCCGCTGGACCGCATGGCCGCGCATTGCGGCATGGGCGTGACCGCCTTTTCGAAATACTGCCGGGAACTGGTAAACGCCGGGCCGGTGGAGTTCCTCAATCAGTGCCGGCTCGAACGCGCCGCGCGCCAGTTGCGCAGTCAAACCGGGCTGTCCATCACGAAAATCGCCCTCGCGAACGGCTTCAACTCCAGCCAGTATTTTGCGACCGCCTTCAGCAACCGCTTCCATTCCAGCCCGACCGATTATCGACGAAAAAATGGCGCGCTGCAAAACCGCCATGCGGACCGCGACGCAACTCGCACCTAAGCCAGCCACCCGCCCGTGCCCGCCTCGTTAAAACCGCCCGGCCCGGTTGGTTCGCCCACGCTCCGGCTCTGCCCGGCGTTGGCGGGTGGCGGACCCGTGCGGAATTCACGGTGCCGGATCTTGCCACCGTCGTCGGCAATGACGCCTCCGGCCACCAAACTGCCCACGGCCAGCAGCGCCACGATGATCCCCGCCGCGCGCAAATAGCGCGGCCATTTCCATCCCGTCACCAGCGCAACCACGCCGGCGGCGGCCGTCGCGTAGTAAAGAAACATCCACCGGTCGGCGAGACGCACATGTTCCTTCAAATAGGCCTGCCCGTCGTCATCAGCCATGGCCAGCACGCGGTCGTAGCCGCGTTCACCATATTCCGCGACGGGCCAGACGGAAACCGCCGTCAACGTCACCAGCGACAGGGCGAGCAGCAGCGCGGCCCGCCGGTTGAAGATCAATGCAGCCACCAGCCCGAGCAGCGCCACCAACAGGCCCGTAATCGGCAGATGATTGAGCAGCACATGCACGTATTCCGGCTGCTCAAGGGCCTTGAAAAAGGAGTTCATAAAAAAAGCCGGCCGCCACCGGGGTCTTCTCAGCCCAGACCCCGGGTGGCGGCGGTGAAACGGCGAATTACTTTTGAATCTCGGCGTTTTCGATCAGCTTCATGCCGTTTCGCTCAACCACCTTGCCCTTGACGGTGATGGTTTTCGCGGCATACGCGGCGAGTTGGTCATTCATCGGCTTGTGGTCGCCCACAACGAGATACAGCTGGTTGTCCGCGGTCAAAAGGCCGACCGGGCCGCCGGATTTGATGCAGGTCTCGGCACAGCCCGCATGTTTGTCTCCTTTGGCGCCGTGATCGAGGTAGCACATCAGGTCCACGACTTCGCCTTTGATGGTTTCGGTCGCCGCGCGCGCGGCCGGCACCGCCACCAGGCCCAGGAACGCGGCCGCCAGCAGGGAGGTTTGCAACAATTTGAATTTTTTCATGGTCATGCTTTGTGTTTCGAATTGAATTAACGGATCAGGCGCCAGTATAGCGCATCTAATCCAAACGTTCAAACATCCTTCGCCGCAAACCGCAAAACTCAGTCGTCATCATCGTCATCGGTGCGCACCAGCACGAAGCCGGCCCGCACGGGTGCCGGCATCGGGTGATCCGCACCCTTCACCGAACGCCAGATGACTTCGTTGAACTTGAGATCGTCGTTGGCGTCTTCGCGGGCGAAGTTGAATTTTTCCCGTGCGCCCCACGCGGCCAGACTGTTGGTGGCGTGCAAATCCACCGTGGCCGGCAGCGCCTCATAGGGACGCGTGTCCGCCGCGGCGTGGAATGCGTTGAACATCGGTGTCGCCGCCGCATCGAATTGCGTCATCGGCTGCAACCCGAGAATCAGCTCCATCGTGCGCAGCATGCTGGAGGTTGAATACAGCGTCGAATCCGTGCCGCGGCCGCGCGTGTAGGGGCTGATCGCCAGCGCCACCGTGCGATGCGCGTCCACGTGATCAGGGCCGTTTTGCGCGTCGTCCTCGACGACAAAAATCGCCGTGCTCGGCCAGAATTTGGAGCGGCTGACCGCTTCCACCACCCGGCCCAGTGCCGCGTCGTTGTCGGCGACGTAGGCGGTGGGTGTCAACGTGCCGGCCGTCACGCCGTGCGTGTGATCATTGGGCAGGCGCACGATTTGGAGCTGCGGCATTTCCCCTTCCGCTTCGAACCGGTGCAATTCACTGATGAAGCGGTCGGCGCGTTTTGCGTCGGGATAATTGAGATCAAAGCTGCGGAACCACGGATCGAAGTGGCCTCCCAACGCCTTCACGCGGCTCGTGGCCGGCTCCTTGGTGGAGCGGGCGTTCTGCACAAACTCGCCATAGCTGCGGTAGCTCACCCCGGCGGCGTGGGCGCGATCCCACAGGTAACCGCTGGCCGGCGCCGCGATGGGAAAGACGCCCTCGCTCGGATAGGGAAACTTGGACTGCTTGTGGCCGTAGTTCAGCGGCCAGGTTTTCTCGACAAAATCCGTCGCGTAGGCGGCCATGCTCCACTCGTGGCCGTCGGCGCTGACTTCGCCTTCCGCGTAAAAATTGTCCAGCAGCACGAAGTCGCGGGCGAGCCGGTGATGGTTCGGGGTGACGCGCTCGGGAAAGAGGCACAGCGTCGCGTCACCGTTGCCCTCCGCCATGTCGCCAAAAACCTGATCGTAGGTGCGGTTTTCCTTGATGATGTAAATGCAGTGCGTGATCGGACCGGGGTCACCGGGCTTTGCCGGAATCGGATTGCCGGCCGGGCGCGCCGCGCTGACGGCGGCATCGGCCCGCAGCGGCGTGCATTGCAACACCGTCGCGGTCCACGCGGCCATCTGCGTTGCGAGCTGTTTGCGGGACGGCAGGTCGATCACACTCAACGTGCCGCGAAACAACTTGGCGATGTATTCCTCGTTGGAACGGCCGGGCGCCGGTTGCGGCCCGTGCGGATTGGCGCTGGCCACGTTGCCCTTGCCGTTGGTAACGAGGAGCCGCCGGCCATCGGGCGTCACGCGCACCGACGTGGGATACCAGCCGACCGGGATGAAACCGAGCGCGCGGCTTTTGCCGGGCTGCGCAACGTCGAACACACCGACAGCATTGATGTTCGCGTTGGCCACGAACAACAACTCCTCATCCGGCGAAAGCGCGAGGCTGTTCGGCGTGGCGCCGCGCGGCGAGGCTGGGAACAGCGTGGCCCAGATGGTCTCCGCCGGGCGGCCGGTGCGCGTGTCGAGGACCGTGACCGTGTTGTCGTTGGCGTTGGCCACGAACAGGAATTTACCATCGCGGCGCAACGCCATTTCGCACGGATGCTCGCCCACCGGCCAATGCGCCACGACCCGTTCGGACTTCAAATCCACCACGGCGACGCCCGCCGCGCCCCACAAGCTCACATACAAACGACCGTGCTTTTCATCCAATGCGCAGGCATATGGAAACACGGCGTCCGGATTTTTGGCCAGCGCCGCGGCCTTCGCGCGCTTGGTGGCGGCGGCCGTGTCGAAGTCCGGTTCCGGTGCGGGCAGACCAACGGCCGTGGCCTGTTGATTGGTGGTCAGCCGGATGTTGCGGACCGATTTGTCACCCAGATTCACGCGTGACACTTCGTCGCCCCATACATTGGCCGCGAACAAGGTCCGCCCTGCGGCATCAATCGCCAGACCCGCGGGCACGCCGCGCTCTTCGACGGTTCGCAGGGCGAAGCGCTGGCGGTGCGTGAGCTCACCATCCGCAAACGAAAACGCCAGCACCGTCTCGCGGCTGGCCCCGCTGCAATAGAGCATTTTACCGTCGCGGCTGAACGTGAGGCCGTAGAACGCCTCGGGCAGACGCGTGTGTGACACGACTTTTTGGGCCGCGAGATCCACCACCAGCACCTCGTGCGCGCTGTAGCCACAATGCAGGATGGCAGCGAATTTTCCCGCCGGATGCACCGCGATGTTCACGGGAAAATCCGCCAGTTCAATCTGTTCACCCGCCGGCCGGAGCGACCATTGATTCGGCAGCAGCATGGAACCATCGGGCCGCGGGCCGGGCCGCAACACGGGTTCCGCGGCGAAACCGCGCGGGCCGACGACGCCCAGAAAAGCAGCCAGACCCAACGTGGTAAGAACCGGACAAAGGCGGAATCGCATGTTCATGGTGCGGACAGGCAGACGGCGGATTCAGTTCGCATGTTCATTTCGTGAGGGCATGGGATCGTGCGCGGCGATTCCCGCGGGGATGCCAGCGGCCGTTGCCTTCCTCCAGATAACGCACACCGTTCAATTCGGTAAAGGTCAGATGTTGCTCCCAGATGCCGCCCGGCAGTTCGCTGCGCGCGTCGTCCCCATGAACCACACCTTGAAGCACCCTGACTTTGTCCTCCAAAATTAAATACCGTTGCTCCCATCCCGTCCGATGAGGAGCAACCCCCAGCACCTCGACTGCCGTGCGCTTGGAAACGGTGGGGCGTTAAAGTTTGCTGTTCCTTGAAGTGCTGCGCGGCGGTAGGGAAAGCGAAACGGTCCCTATGAGCCAGAGACGGGAGGAAAAGAAAAAAATTTCCCGCGAACCGGTGACGCGCCTCACGCCGTCAGTGCCGCGTCCCAATCCTTCCACACCGGTTCGTAGCCCAGCCGGCGGATGACCTCCGCCACTTCGTGGGAGGGACGCTCATCCGCGATGTTGAACTGGCCCGTGGCCGCGGTCGCGCTGCCCTTGGCCGGCGCCCATTCGCTCGCGCCCGTCTCCACAATGCGCCCGCGCACGGTCTGATGGATGTGTTCCTTGCCAGCCCCGGTGTAACCGCCCGGTTCGGTGTGACTGCCCGCGCTCGCCAGCGTGATGCCGAGCGGAAACAACCCGTCGCGCAGCTTCGGTGATTCACGCGTCGAAAGCACCAGGCCCACGTCCGGAAACATGAGGCGGAACGCGCAGACCAGTTGCACGAGGTCGCGGTCCGTCATGTGCGTGAGCGGCTGGAACTCGCCCGCGCAGGGCCGCAGGCGCGGCAGCGAAATGGTGTAATAGGCCTTCCAGCAATGGCGCAGCAGATGGGCACAATGCGCCGCCACCGCGAGCGCCTCGTAACGCCAGTCGGCCAGACCATAAAGCGCCCCCAAACCAATGCGGCGGAAGCCGGCGGCGTAGGCGCGTTCCGGTGTCTCCACGCGCCAGTCGAAATTCTTCTTCGGTCCCGCCGTGTGCATCTCGTCGTAAATCGTGCGGTCGTAGGTTTCCTGATACACGACCAGCCCGTCCGCGCCCGCCTGCACCAGCGGCACATATTCGTGCGTCTCCATCGGACCGACTTCGAGCGATACGCTGGGCACGTCGGCATGCAACGCCGCCACACAATCGCGCAGGTAATGGTTCGAAACGAACTTCGGGTGCTCGCCCGCCACGAGCAGCACGTTGCGGAAGCCCTGCGCCTTGATCGCCACCGCCTCACGCCGCACCTCATCGAGGGTGAGCGTCACGCGCAAAATCGGATTGTCGCGCGAGAAGCCGCAGTATTTGCAGTTGTTGATGCATTCGTTGGAAAGGTAAAGCGGTGCGAAGAGGCGGATGACCTTGCCGAAACGTTGTTGCGTGAGCGCCTGGGAACGGCGGCTCATGGGCTCCAACAGTTCGCCCGCCGCCGGCGAAATCAGTTGCGCGAAATCCGCCAGCGTGAGGCTGGCTTTGGCGATGGCCGCTTGCGCGGCCTCCCGGCGGGTCGTTTGGGAACGGCGGGCCAGCTCGGCGAGCGGCAGCGAATTGAATTCAGCAACAAAACTCACAGCCCCATCCTAGCAAACGGCGGCCGGAAGTCCAAATCGTCCGCACCCGCACCGGGCGCGGACGGCCATATTTGCACCGACTGGCGTGGGTGGCTGTGCAGATTGTTGGCTGATGTTTTCATGTGCGGACCTTCCCCCATTGGCGCCAACCCAGCCCAAGCAGACCGAGGGCAAGCAAACTCAACGCGCTGGGCTCGGGAACAGCGGAGGGCGAGAAGTAAATATTGTCCAACAAGACCTGTTGCCGGGTGCTTCCCTGCCGGGTAACGGAAAAGAGCAATTCTCCAGTTTGGTTCGCAAACATGGAAACATCCCCGCCGTAAAGCGTGTAGCCAGAGGAGGCCCCCAAAGCAGTGACTTGTATTTCCTGACCGGCGAATGTCACCTGCGGCACGCCGAAGCCCGCAACAAAAAACACCGACATTGCATCAGAAGGAATCATTCCTGTTTGGCCGATTCCCGCGCTCAATGAGGAACCAGAAGGCACTCCGATGGTGGCCGATTGCAAATATACTGAGTAGCTTCCTTGAATTATTGAAAAGCCAGAAGCAGGGTCTTCGAGGATGACTGCAGCCGCATCAAGCGCGAAACTGTTATAGTATACTCCGGTCTGCGGATTGCCCCCAAGATATGCCGTCCATCCTGGCAGCGCGTTGGATGCTGGAACAAATCCGCCGGGGCTAGGAACTAGCGGCGGAATTACGGATTCAAAATCTAAATTCACAAACCCTTGGGCAAGTGAAACATGTTGCCACCAAATAATGAGGGTTGCCGCAATGATAATGAGTTTTGAATTCTTCATGGTCTCAGTCATAGATTGTGGCTAACGGGTCACAAATGGGTCTCCCACAGCTTGAAAGTAGATGGTGAGCCTCGATTCCCATGCTGCGATTGGGAATCGCTTTCCCAAGCCCCAAAGGCCAAAAAATCTGGCAGCGTCATTCACATTGGAAAGTGTGGGTTCTTGAACATGTCCCACTGCGCCGATCGGCGTGTTAACGTAGTTTGTTCCGCCAAAGGCGTTGCTTGAAAACCAGTCTAGGTAGTCTCCAGAGTTCGGATTGCCGACTCCATTTTCAGATTCGTAGGTTTCAATCAACCACCAGCCACTATCACCCTCCCAGCGCACCGTGTTATTCGTGGCGTATCCGGAACCCAATGAACTGTGATAGCCCCAACTCACATAACCAGCCACGTTCATAGCGTTCGTGATGTGCGGTGGCAGCGGAGGCCCCATGATAGTGGGATCAACCCCTTGGACATAGGCGACGGACAGATTGGTCAGATTCATCGCCTGGATAGACACGACTGCATTCGACATTTTAAGAACGTTTCCAGGATTATTCGTGTAGCTGTAGTCCACGACATTGTCGAACAGCAGGTTCGTATTCGCATACCCGCCCTTGCTCGCGCTGATGATGAGCTGGCCCGGAGAATAATTCGTGCCGAAGTTTTGCAGCTTGTCAATGTAAGCGCGGCAGGCGTTGGTGTCGCCCATGTGAATGTGAGTAATGAAGGGTTGGAATCCAGGCATGGACTGGCGAAGGAGGTAACTGGCGCTGCCGAGGTCGGTCATGTTTTCCAACCGCGCCGGCACGCCCAGAAACATCACCATGTATTGCGGGCGCTTCGTCGGATTGGCCGCCAGCCAGTTCAATACGGGCGTCAGCAGTTGATTGGTAAAATCGCCATTCGGAATTACCGGATTGGTCGTGCAATTTAATCCCAGCACATTCGCGCCGCTCACCATTGGCCGATGCGCAAGATAATAATCCTTCACAAAGATGCTGTCCGCCGAGTTGGTGTTGTAGATCAACAGCAGGTCCTTGCTCACGTCCACCGGGTATTGCACCAGTGGCGAGAAGACCGCCGCCAAGGTATGGTTACCGCCTGCTGCCAGCAGCTTCACGTTGGTCAAAAGCGCGGGCGCGGTGCCCTGGCCATCACTGTCATCTCCCCAACTCACCACCATGCCGTCATTCCTCAGCGCCACACTGTGCCGCCAGCCCGCCGCAATCGCCATCGCATTCGTCAGGTCGCTTGGCGGTGTGCACTGGCCGTCGTTGCCGTAGCCCCAGCCCACCACGGTGCCATCCGATTTGAGCGCGAGGCTGTGCATTCCGCCGGCGGCAATCGCGATCACGTTGCTCAAGCCGGCGGGCACGTTCGTCTGCCCCACGTCGTTCCAGCCCCACGCCACCACCGTCCCGTCCGCCATCAACGCCAGATTGTGCTGCGTCCCGGCGGAGATCGCGATCAGGCTTGCACGCATGCCGAAAAGCTAACTCGTCGGTCCTGAAAAATGGTTTTAAGATGTGGCTGACAATGGCCGTGTCTGGCTGATGGCAAGGAGGTGGATCCACTGAAGCCAAAAAAGAGCGGCCGCCCGGAGCCACTTCTTCAAGTTCCACGCTGCCGCAGCCAGCAGCAGGTTCACCTGGTCGCCCACGAACCCCTTCAAGAAGCACCGCATCAGCCGATACTGGTGTTTCAAGTGGCTGATCACCGGCTCAATCGCCGCCCGGCGACGAAACCGTGCCCGCATTTTCGCGCTCACCGCTTTGCTCTGTCCTGGCTTGGGTTGGCCGGGCAGCAACACTTCGGTCCCATCCACTTCCTTTCGTCCTCGATACCCACGATCCACAATCGCCTTGGCCGGTTGTTGTCCAGTGATCGTCTGGGTTTGTTGCAACGCCGGCCGCAGCGCGTCCCCATCGTAAAGATTCTCGGCATGGGCCACCGCGCCCACGATCACTCCCGCACGCTTGGTCATCACCACCGAGGCCTTGCTCCCAAACTCATACTTCTTGTGCTCTTTGCCCTTGGACAGGCAATACACCTGCGGCTCGTGCAACGAGTAAATCTTGTTCCGGTCGGAGGGTTGCTGACGCAACACCCGCCGATACAACGCAAAGTTCTCCCGTTGTCCTTCCGTCACCTCCGCCGGCAGTTTGCGCTCCAGTTCCCGGATCAAGCGTCCGGCAATGACTTTCATTTTTCGTAACGCCCGGTGCGCCGCCTTGCGCTGCTTGGGATCGCGCCGCCAGCGCTGGGCCATCACGCCCTGCCGCACCGCCTTGCGGTAACGCCGCCGCAACTTCACGCCGTTCCGATCGGCCAGCTTCCAGCAGCGGCGGATGATCTTGTGCGTGAGCTTGGTGTCCGTGGGATGGGTGATGTTCTTCTCCTGCACCGTGGTGTCCACCACCACTTCCTTTTCCTGCGCCCCCGGGCCATGCAATTGCACGCTGGCTTGCAGCAGGCGTTGCACCCCGGCTTCGCCGATGCGTTGGCGGAAGTAAACCAGGTCACTGGGATCACAAGGCACCTGCCACTGAAACTCGTTCATCCCGCAGAAGTATTGCCAGTAAGGGTTCTGCACCCAGGCGGCCACCACCGTTTCGTCGCCCTGGTTGAACAGTTGCTTGAGCAACAGCAGCCCCACCATCAGGCGCACCGGTTTGGCCGGACGACCTTCCGCGCTGTAATACTTTCCGAACGCCTGCTCGAACTCGGCCCAGGGAAACTGCTCGGCCAGTTGCTTGAGGGGCTGGCGCGGATCCAGTTGTTCGCCCAGCGTGGGCATCAGAAAGGAAGTTTGGTGCGTCCCGGAAGGCTTGGCTTGCATCGCTCCTTTCGACCGGATTTCACGCACCCAATTCAATTTTCCGGTCGAAATCTTTCACCCTCTGCTCGCCTCGTCCTCACACCCGCTCCCACATGACAGGTTCTTCAGGACCGACTA